>JAJZZW010000106.1 GCA_021797385.1 Thermoplasmata archaeon
CCAGGAGATTCAAATTCGAGGCTGTGGACAGTTTTCTCCCCGGTGGGCGTTTTAAATACTATAAAGGTTTTAATCCCGCTGCGGTAATCGCTTTTGTTGTATCTCTTATACTTGTATATCCCCCATCATCATATCTTCCTGTGTCGTTCTCACTGTATCCTTACCAATCGTGGGTCTATCAGGGTTCCTGGATTTTTACTATTATATTTTCAGGCATAATCTATATTATTATGATGAAATACTGGATTATCCCGAAATATCAGCCGGAATTAAAGGGGGGGCTTTTACATGGATATATAGCCGATGATACAAAAAAGATATTTCAGGAGGAGGGAACAGAATGATCATAAAAAATGCCAGAACATTTCCGGGAAATAACATAATAGATATCAGGATAGATGGTGGAAAAGTAAGCAAAGATGCTTCAGATAGTTTCACTGTTGATGCAGGCAAAAATATTGTAATACCGTCATTTTCTGAATTGCACATACATCTTGACTCTGTTTTCATCATGAGTCCTACCTTGATAAACAGAAGTGGTACCCTGGAGGAGGGCATAGCCCTGTGGGATGAATATAAAAAACATTCTTTAAATGCTGATGAGTTGAATATCAGGGTCAGAAAGGCACTGGAACTTTTACTGTCAAACGGTGTTACAAGGGTACGTACAAATGTAGATGTTTCCGATCCTGATCTCACAGCCCTGAAGGAATTGATCAGAATAAAGAAGGAATTCACAGATATTGACCTGCAGATTACAGCATTTCCTCAGCATGGAATGTATACAGATAAGATGAATATGGAGCTGCTGGAAAGGGCCATAGAACTCGGTGCAGATAATGTAGGCCTGGCCCCCCATCTGGAGGATACATTTGAGGATGGCATAAAATCCGTAAAATCAGCCTACGATCTTGCAGAAAAATACCATAAAAATATAGATGGCCACATAGATGAAACGGATGATCCGGAATCAAGATTTATAGAATACCTGGCAAAAGAAAAAATCAGAAGAAATTTCACAGGCAGTGTTGCAGCAGGCCATCTTACCGCAATGCATTCATATAACAACCAGTATGCAAATAAGGTAATAAAATTGATTTCCCGGGCAAAAATAAACGTAGTTTCAAATCCACTTATCAATATGCATCTCCAGGGGCGTTATGACTCATACCCGAGAATAAGGGGAATAACCAGAATCAAGGAAATGCTTGATTACAAGGTCAACGTGGCTCTGGGCGAGGACTGCATAATGGACCCGTGGTATCCCATGGGAAGCGGAGACCCGCTGGATGCGCTCTTTATGGCATTGCATGCAGAGCCACTGATGGCTCCGCCATATCTTGAAAATTCCATGAACATGCTTACTTACAATGCGGCCAGTGCATTCGGTGTAAGAAATTATGGATACTCTGAAGGAGATGAGGGGGATTTTATAATTACCGACACACAGAATCCGGTGGAAATAGTACAGTACAGGCACAAAAGGCTTGTTGTCAGGAGAGGAAGACTTGTAAATGAGGTGAACAAATGAGTGATATGTTGATAAAAAATGGGAAGATTTGTCTAGCAGATGGAGTAATAGAAAAGGATCTTTATATCAAGGATGGAAAGGTTGAAAGGATAGGCAGTTTGAACGATCAGGCTGATGAAATAATAGATGCATCTGGAAAGTTGATTCTACCTGGATTGATAGACGGGCATACACATATGGAATTCCCGTTCATGTCCGAGATGACTGCGGATGACTTTTTTTATGGAACCCGGGCAGCCCTTGGGGGCGGTGTTACTACCATAGTAGATTTTATAACTCCCGCAAAGGGCCAGAATCCAATGGAGGCATATAAGGAATGGAGAAATAAAGCCGATCCCAAGGTAGTGTCGGATTACGGACTTCATTGCATATTAAGAAGTGGTGGAAGGGAATCCCTGGACTCAGTGAAGCCCTTGATTGATGAGGGGGTTATCTCTTTCAAACTGTTCATGGCATATAAGAATGAACTCTTGCTGGATGATGAATCATTGTACGATGCAATCAGGGAAATCACAAAATACAATGGTGTTATCGCCATCCATGCTGAAAACGGTGCTATTGTGGACAAATTAACAGATGAGCTGCTGAAGGAGAAAAAGACATCTCCTGTGTATCATTATTACTCCAGGCCGGAAATCGTTGAGATAGAGGCTGCCAACCGTATAGCAACCATAGCTTCCATAGTGGGGAAGGCAGTGAAAATGTATATGGTCCACACATCAACATATGAGGCGGTTGATATATTCCGCAGATACAGGGAAATGGGTTATCATTTTTACAACGAGACAACCCCGAACTATCTCACAAATGATTATACAGTATTCGAGGGGAAATATGGCTACAGATACGTAATGAGCCCGCCGTTCAGAACACAGGATGAAATAAAACAACTATGGAGCAGGGTTTCAAACAACGAGATACTCGTAGTGGGCAGTGATCACTGCGTATATTCAGACCAGCAGAAGAAGAGACACGGCAGTACTGTACCGCCTTTCAATGAGATACCGAACGGAACACCGGGGACGGAAACCATACTTCCCTTATTATTTACGTATGGAGTTTTAAAGGAAAAGATAACACTTCCACAGCTTGTTTCCATGACCAGCAGAAATAATGCTGCATTATTCGGACTAAAAAGCAAAGGAAATCTGTTGCCAGGATATGATGCTGATCTTGCTATAGTCGACCCAAAGAAGAAGTTTAAAGTTTCGGCTAAGATGCTCCACAGCAATATTGATTATTCCATATTTGAAGGGGAGGAACTGCAGGGATTCCCAGATATTACAGTACTACGGGGGGAAAAGGCAATGGAGGATGGGCAGATCTTGATTAAGGCTGGCCAGGGTAAATATATAAGAGGTGAAACATATAATTTTGATACGGAGGTGAACTGAACGAATAATGAAAATGGGTTATTTCATATAAAAGGATGGTCTGTTATTGATTCCCTGGCATTTATATCATTTGCCCTGGGAATATTTCTTGGTGCATATATTTTCGGTATGGCATCAATTGCAACAACATGGGTTACGATACCTGTATTTCTACGTTCTCTACTGCTTGCATGGGCACCATTATGGGAAATTATAGGAATAGGTATAGCGGGGCCCTTATCAGATAAGATAGGGCGTAAACACGTATTCTATATAACCATGGCACTTTATGGAATAGGTGCAATCGGTATAGTATTCAGCTATTCCTATTATCTAGTTTTACTGTTTCTAGCCATATTACTGCTTGGCGGGGGTGGAGAAATGAACACTATCCTTGCATTTTCCCAGGAAATCATGCCAACAAAACACAGGAGCACTGCCATGTTACTGGAATTGAATTTCATACCACTGGGTGGACTTGTGCTAGCAGGCATAGCGTTCTCCACAGCTTATTATTCGATTATATTTGAAAGAGAAATGATAGGCATTACAATAATACTGGTTGTGATTATTTTAATAATTACCAGAAGATACTTACCGGAAAGCTTTTTATGGCTTGCAAGTAAGGGTAAAGAAAAACAGGCAAAGGAAGACGCAATCAAGTATTATGGCCAAGAAGGATATCTCGAAAGAACAGAACATGATAAGGATTTAAAGGATGCAGAAACTATTACTTCCAACTCGCATATAGGTTTAAAACTCTTTGCAACCATAACAACGGCGTTCGCAGGCACAACAGGCTTCGGATTGATAGCTTATGTTCTCGGGCCCACATTTTTCCCTTCTATGACTGCACTTATACTCCTTGTATCGGATGCTGCTGCCTTTGTAGTAGGGTTTGTGGGTTTCTTTGGTGAGAAGATTGGTAGAAGGCAGATGCTATTATGGGGATATGTCTTTTCCCTTGTCTTCACCGTTATAATCTATGTTACCCTCGGGACATGGACGAAATACCTGATTTTATTCTGGTTCTTTGTTATTGCTTTAAATGCCTTTATACAGCTCGGATATATGGCAGAAGATACTTTAAAATCAGAGGTATGGTCTACCAAAACCAGGGGTTCCATTACTGCACTTGTCAGATTCCTGGGCATTGGGCTTTATATCCCCACTATCTACCTTACAGCATCATATACATTAAGCCAGTATATATTATTTAATATAATAGTGTGGATAATAGGATCTGCAGGTGCTATCGCATGGTTTATCTTCGGAAAGGAAACTGGAAAAGGAATACCCATTGAGATGGCTGATTAATTTTTATCTAAATATATCTAGAATTGAAATAAATTTAAATATAATTTTGCTACTTTTAATTGGATTATTGAAATTGCCTATTTCTCATAAAATATCTGTAATATAACATCTTCAAGCCGGAAGATACGCTATCTTGGCCAAAATACAAATATTTGATTATTGGCAGGCAATGCAATATATAAATAGGATATAAAAATGATTACTTATGGTAGAGCCATATGAAACTAAAACCAAAGCAGGCAAAATCGAGGAAAGAATTTATGTTGACTCCGGGAAATTTATAAGATATTCTTATAGGGATGAAACCACCGGCAAAATAACAAAGGATAAACTCATACTTATAGGCAATAATAAAATTGCATATTTTCTTATTCCAATGGGAAATAAAGACCTTGCAATTAATGCGGAATTCGACTTGAACTCTTCAGTAAAAGACGGGGAATCAGTGAAAAAACTTATTGATATACTATCGAGGATATAACTTGATTATACCTGAAAATTCAGTCCCAACTTCATTAACTTTGATAATATAATTATTTTACTGTAAATTTATTTCTCTTTCCCGGGACTTCTTTCCCTCGCCTCAATTATAATACTTTCCAGCATTTTCTTAATCTTATCTATGCCTTCTTCATCACCCTTCTTACGCAGATAAAATGCCTGCCTTATTATCTCTATAATAGGATGGCCAATTTCCCTTATTAACTCTTTAAGAACTGTATAATCTTCTATATCTGTAAATACATTTATGTAAGGAAATTCACGGTCAATCGCATCAAAAATAGCCTGATCCCTGACCTCTTCATTGAGATCCAGAACATTGCCAACAAATTTTTTTCCTTTCTCCGTAAGTGAATAATACTTCTTTCCGTTGCGCATGTTGAACGTAATAAAATTATCTGTCATAAGATGGTTGAGTACCGGTATCAGGGCACCGTTGGAGATGTTTTTTCCTGTTGCCGAATTATAAAGCTGTTTTGATAGCCCGTAACCTGTCATTTCTTTGAGATTGAGTATGTAGAGTATACGCAGGGAGTAATCATTCATATGAATCAATTCCACCAATGTTAAAAAATTTATGGATTCTTTCTGGAATCCTCTTTATTTTCTGACTTTTTATCACTCTTCTTTTTCTCTATTTTCCTTGTTTTCTTTTTAGAGTGCACTGCAATGGCCCCGATAGAAATAAGTATTATAATTATTAATGCCGTCAATCCAGCATAAAGTGGCTCCACCATTGTATTTTCTACCTGTTGTGTTGTGGTGGGTACAATTTTCTGGTTATAAGTGTAAACCCTGTCAAAGGTCTCTGCTGTGTTGTTGAAATGATACTCAACCAGCATCTGTACCGGATAATTCCCGGATGGTGCTGATGACGTATCCACTACATAGGTGATAGTGATGCTCTCCCCTGGTTTTATCTGCGCAAAGGTTACGTTGTTCGCAGTGAGTGCTCCTAATGGATTGGATGATGATATGTGTATTGATATTATGCTAGGTGATAGCATGTTTATCTGGATATCCTCATATGTCTTATTTCCCGTATCATTCAGATAAAATATCATTATCTGTTTTTTTGTATTTGATACAAGTGCCTTTTTAAGGATAGATATGGATAACCCCTTCTTTCCATTACTGTGTATAAATGTATTCAGGGTATATGTGCTGTTGTTAACATGCAGGTAAATCGGTGCATCCCCTGTAACGTTGTCTGCATTGATATAAAATGTGAAATTCAGCAATTTTCCCTGTGGATAATATGCTATGGAATACTGCACGGGGGATACAATTCTGTAATAGTCTGAAGTTACATTTACATTAACATCCCTCATTGCAGAGGTACCAGTATTTTCTGTATATGCCGTGAGTTTTATGAATTTCTCATTCTGGTATATTACAGGTGGATTTGTTGTGTATGAGATAAGTCCTATCTGTGGTTGCCCCACTGGAATTGTAAATGTTGTATTCCCAGATATTGTTGTATTGCTGTATGTTAAATTTTCATCATAATACTGATATTTGCTTTCCTTGCTTATATTTACAAGCTGCATAATTGTGTAGGAATGCCCCTGCTGTATTTCCGGTATAATGTTATAAGTCCTTACATCTGAATTCGGTCCGCTGATGTATGTATATGAAAGCGGGGACTTATACGCAGAAAGATTCAGTGACACGTTTGCATCAGTCATTGTTACATAGGAAGTGAACGTGACATAAAGTGGAATTCCATTGCTTCCCGGAGCCGGGAGTTCTGTAGAATTGGGTGCGTACCATGATACAGATGTTACTGCCATGGCATTATTTTCCACCGTATCAGGTATAACGTTTTCAGCACCGTGCGGGGTGGATCCTATTCCCGACGCAGCAATAGCCAGCATTACCATCGAAATAATTATTATTCCGGTCATTATTTTTTTATATGTTTTCATTTTTATCACCTTTGTTTTCCACAAGGAGCGTGATCAGCACGGCAAAAAGCAGGAAAAGTATCCCAGTAATATATGTAAAATTGTACGCGATCTGGGAAGGAAATCCGTAAGT
>JAJZZW010000107.1 GCA_021797385.1 Thermoplasmata archaeon
AATCAAGGGTAGAATGTGGCCTTATATTATTATAATCATAGAATGCATTCTCTATCATTATTTTACCTTCATTATAATTATTGATTTCATTGATCCATATATAATCAGTTTTAATTGAATTATGGAAACTTTCAATATCACCATTCTCCTCTGGTGTTTCCCTTTCTATGTATTCATGGTTAATTCCCATTGTTTTAAGATAGTTATTGAACTCCTTAGAGATATACTGTGGGCCATTATCTGTCCTCAATGTAATATTGTCAGGTACTATGCCATTGAACTTCCTTATTATTGAATCGTCCATTGCATTTATAGCATCCTTAGCAGTGCATGATGTATTATAATTATAGCCATACCATTCCTTGGAGAATACATCCTTTATGCACATTAAATATGTCATTCCATTGTTTGTTGGAATATAAGTAATATCTGTTTCAATCAGCATTTCAGGCTTATCAGCTTTTAATAATTTCAATCCCCTTCTGTTCTTATGGTTATGCAATGGTAAAGTTAGATTATTATTCTTCATTATTTTATAAACTGTTTTCTTAGCTATATTTATACCTGAATTCCTTAATAATGCCCATATCCTGTTATAGCCATAGGTTACTCTTTCCTTGCATAGTTCTATTATTTTATCTATAATATTATTATCAATCCTTGTTATACGCCTATTATCTTCAATGTTTTCATGCTTTATTCTGTAATAGTATGTTATTCTGTTGATTCCAGAATAATAGCATGCTTTTTTTACTTCAATTCCATTATTATTCATCTCATTCACCGAACTCACCTTTTCCTCCTCATATAATTTTTTTTTAATATTTCGTTTGCTATGGTCATTTCACCTATTATTGATTTAAGATTCTCATTCTCCTTCATTAAAGCCTTATCAGGATCCTTTCCTTCTAATCCTTTTCTTCCACCTTCCAAGAACTGCTCCTTCCATTTATAAAATAACGATACTGCTATTCCATGGTTCCTGCATATCTCTGCTATTGTAATGTTGGGATTCTGGAATGATTCCATTATAATATTATACTTCTCCTCGCCGGTCCATATTCTTCCAGGCATTTACATTACCTCCCTTATATATTTATATAAATTATTCGTTATATATATCTCTTTAGCTTTGTATAAGTTTAAACTATCCATAACCACAGACTATACTCAAATAAATTAAGCGTATTTATGCTTTATTAGCTTTTTAACTAAATTTAGTGTCATAATTTTTACAATATTAAATAACAATGTCCTGTTATTTTTCTCCTACTGAAAAATTATAGGGACTTATTTTGTTATTATGAGGTGAGGTTTCCACAATAAGTATGCATGGCTAATATTTTCATAGTTTGCGGGGAATAATCACCTCTAAATCAGATTGCAGGATCATGATTTTTGCCGGTTCATAATAATCTATAACTCAATCATGATTATATCTATCAATTCTTTTCTGTTTTCCTTTTCGCCAATGTCTCTTATTTATAATACATAATAGTTCATGATTCTTCGGTGTATTCAATTTTTGGAGAAAATAATTATATTGATTATTTTAATATTATGCAACTTTTTTTAGGTTATTCTTCATTAAAATGGTAAATATGAAGCCAAGTACCACGAATATAACACCGATCAAATATATATAATCGTAGGCGGTTTTATCAGGGAATGCTGCGGTAATTGCATGTGGTATCCCATTGATTATTGTCACGCCTATAACAACCTTTATTGTATACATGGTTTCCAGTGCACCTCCAAAAGCAGGGGCTATAGACATTCCTATATCCCTGAAAACAGTGTTCATTCCTGTAGCCTCACCTGCATTTTCCCTCGGGGTAGATGTGAGGAGTACATTTATTATACCTACAAGCATGAGAGAAATTCCGGCTCCAACAAAGATTGTATCCAGAAGAATTTCTGATATGCTTGCCCTGTAAAGATATAAAAGACCAAATCCTATTAAATCCACGGATAATCCAAGAAGTATTGAAAATCTCGGGCCTCTTTTCTTGATTATCTTTGCTGCAACCGGCGCGAAAATCATATTCATTACGGTTGCAGGGAATAATATCAAACCTGAATCAAATACGCTTTTTCCGAATCCGCTGGGTGCAGGGTCCTGTAAAAGTGTGGGTACTGTAAAAAATAGAAAATACATAGCTGCCATTGCAAACAATCCAACTATATTTGACAGGAATATGTTTCTCTTCTTCAGAAGCTTCATATTGATAAAGGCATATTTATAATGGCTCTCAAAGTAAGTAAAAGCTATAAAAAGTCCGATGGCAGCTATGAACAGACCTATTATAAGATATGAATACCAGCCGTAATGTTCCCCCTCTGATAGGGCAAATATAAGGGCAACCAATCCTCCACCTAGCATTGCGACTCCCGCTAAATCTATTTTTTGCTTGCCCGTAACTGTATTCTCTTTCACGAATATGAATACCAGTATAAGCAGTATTACTGCAACAGGTATAGCCGTATGGAAATCCCACTGCCATCCTAGTTGTTCCGTAATATATGAGCCAAGAACAAGACCTATACCTGATCCTATGGCAAATGTGGCGCTCATTATTCCCTGTGCCAGTGCAAGTTTTTCCCTGGGGACTACATCGTTTATAATTGCGAAGGCCACGGGAATCATTCCGAATCCAAGACCCTGCACCGTACGCACCGCTATCAATTCATCCAATGTACGAGTAAAACCGCCAAATGATATGGCTATGGTATAAATAATCCCCAGAATCAAAAAAATTTTCTTCTTGCCCACAATATCGGCTACCTTTCCGAAGATAGCGGCAGAAACGGTTCCACTGATGATGTACGCGGTTAAAATCCATGACACGCTACTGTAAGTGGAATGAAAAAATGTAATAAATATAGGTATAGCCGGAACTATCATGGTTTCCACATAAATAATTAATAATCCTGAAAACGCCATCAATGCTATAGTTATATTGATTGATTTCTTTGACATCTGAGTTTCAGACATGGTATGTGGATTAAATGTTTATTAATAAATATTTCTTGAACAGAATTAAGACAAAAAAAGTACTTGAAATTTCGATAAATAAAAATAAAATTAATAAATATTAATTTTGAAAGACTAAAACAGGAATTTCCATTTCCTCTTTCAGTAATCCACTATGTGCCCCCTTCATGGAATATTTCCTCTGATTCAACGGAAAATGGTAAATATCATTATTCCCGGCTATACCTATGAGTCCCGGAAGTTTCGGCATAACGTTACCGTCGATTTTCCCAAGTAATGTGGCATACATGGTATCTCCCTTGGAGACTATCTGTAGATTCTTGTAATTATTTTCCATATATTCCTTTATTTCAGAGGTATTTTCGAGGAATAACGCCCTTGAATCACCGTATGGAGGCAAAATAGATAAGTCCATCAGGTCAGAATCATTTCCAAGATTGATGGTGTTCCCTACCTCTACATGTCCATGATCGGCTGTTATGACAAAATCATAATCATCATATTTTTCCATTACCGAGATAAGTGTTTGAAGTATGTATCTGGCAGTTTCTACAGTGTATTGATCATATGGACCCAGCTTGTGTGCAATCTGATCCACATCTGGCAGGTAAAAACTTATAAAATCTATCCCCTTTTTCAGATTGTCTTCCAGCACATAAAAACTGTGAAAAACGTTTGAATATATATCTGTATTATTATTGCCATACAGTAGTGTGGAAAATGATGTTTTATTTATGAATGATGGTATGATATTTACGGTAGAATAGCCTGCACGGTTAAGAGCTGTTATCTTTGATTCATAATTGAAAATTGTACTCATGGGATACGCGCGTTCCATGGAATCCCTGATATATGCAGCAGAAGAGGTGTAACCCAGTATGTTCACTATTGATCCTAACTGTCTGATATAAAGCTGGTATCCGATTATTCCATGCTGCCCCGGATGCCTGTTCAGAAAAAATGATGATAATGCGTTGGATGTTGTTGATGGAAATACCGATGTGCATTTCATCTCATTTTTAAATTTAATCCCGGTCTTTTCATATATGTTCCAGCCCAGGCCATCAAGAAGTATGAAGCACAGCTTTTTATGATTATAGTTCAAACCGATTCCGTCTGTTTCCACCCTTAATCCAAAGTGTGAAAATATGTCGCTAGAAACGTTAACCAGTGATTTATTGTCTGGAATTATGAAATTTTCCTGCATAACAGTATATGTCTTTTTGATATATTATTATTCATGATTTTTTCCTATAATTTCTGCATTGAGAAACAAATCTCCTTGCGGCATTCTGGTTGGACGGAAAATATACATGCAGATATCCTGCGGTCAATCCTTTATAATTATATCCTTCGTATGTGCCATTTTTAAAAATATATGCAGGCTGTTCCTTACCATGAAATTCTATCCGGGAATAATGGAACTCGTGCCCCCTGATTTTCTCCCCCTCTTTGAGTATAATTCCTGATGATGCAGCTATTGCATCCCTGTACCCAAGTGAAAGGCTTTTCATATGCACCGTAGCTGGTATAGATCCAACCATGGGAAATCCCCTGCCATCAATATTTATGGAATCTGAAAGGTACATATAGCCACCGCATTCAGCAAATACGGGCATACCATTATCTATTTTATTTTTGATTTCCCACATGAGTGTTTTATTCTCTGAAAGTTTACGTGCATGGAGTTCCGGGTAACCACCGCCTATGTAAAGTCCGTCCACGTCCGGGAGAGATTTATCTATGACAGGATCAAAATATACAGGCTCAGCACCGTATTTTTCCAGAATTTCAATGTTTTCATTATAGTAAAATGAAAATGCTTGATTATATGCTATGCCTATTCTTACTGTTCCTTCCTGCCTGAAATTGTATATTTTACCTCCCTTATTCCATTCAGAACCGTATTTCTTAGAGATTTTTATAATTGAATCGAGATCAATGCTACCAGATATATTCTCTGCAAGATGTTTGTAATAGTTATTATCATTATCATGTTCGGAGGCTGTAACCAGGCCTAGATGCCTGGAATTTATTTTTATGTTTTCATCGCGTTTTATGCAGCCTACTACCTTTATTCCTGTGTAATGTTCAATCGCTTCCCTGACCATTCTGCAATGAAAATCTGAACCTGCACGGTTCATAATGACTCCTTTTATCAGGGAGCCACCTTCAAGATCCATGAATCCCCTGACAGTTGCGGCTGCACTCTGACCGGATGTGGAAATATCCACTATAAGTATAACAGGAAGATGGAGAATTTTTGAAATTTCAAATGAACTCCCCCTGAAAGTAAGACCACTGATGCCATCGTAAAAGCCCATTACGCCTTCAACAACTGAAATATCCCTTCCAGTGGAATTATGATAGTATATTTCCTTAACTATTTCGGGGCTTCCCATAACAGAATCCAGATTGTATGACCTGTTACCGGTTGCTATCCTGTGGAAACCCGGGTCAATATAATCAGGCCCTGCCTTGAAGGGTTGTACATTAAAACCCTTATCTGAGAGTGCCTTCATAATTCCGGTGGATACAGTAGTTTTTCCGGACCCGCTTGAAGTGCCAGCTATCATTATTCCATTAATATTCATTCAGAAACACCGATACGGTAACATTATTAATAATTTCCTTGGAGACAACCGGGATGCCATTCCGTGATGTGATCCTTGCGGCAGCATTTGATACAGAATAAGCACCGGTGGCCCTGTAAACTACCTCTGACCTTTCAGTAGAGTACATATTCAAATTTTCAGCAGAATAGAAATAAAGTGGACATTTGAGTGTTTCTGCTAACTTTTTAATTTCAGTGTTTCCTGATTTTATATCAATTGTTGAAATAGATTTTATGGCTTCCATGTATAAATCAAATTTTTTAAATGTATATTCTATGGCGTATAACATATCAGATAAAACTGCATCTGAAGAAAATCCTATTCCTAAATCAAGAACGGGAGGGACCAGTATGAGATCATGATTCTCATATTCCTTTTTATAGGTTATTATTATTTTTTTGCCTTTACCGGACCCACCGAGTTCCGGAATACTGATAGATGTCCTGTTTATTATGTCCACGGGGTTACCGGCTAGCATATCCCCTGAAACCGACGCAAGATTTTCCCTGCACAGAATGGACATCTTATATTTTGTTGCGATTGCGTCTATGGAGATAATTCCATGCACATCCGTTGCTGTTGTAATCACTGCAGTGGCTTTCAAAATACCGGCAATCTTTACAGTCAGTTCATTTGCACCGTGATGCCCGGATATTACAGGAATAACAAATTGCCCGGCATCATCTATTACTATAACCGGTATATCATGGAATTTATCTTTCAAATAGGGAGCTATAATTCTTACAACGGCACCCAGCGCCATAATGAATATAATAGCATCAAAGTTTTCAAATACAAATTTTGCAATGTCCTTTACATGATCAAAGGATTCAAAATTTTTATAATTGTTTAATCTTTTATTGATGAATATTTTTGCATCGAATTCTGTGGAAATCTTCTTTGAAATATAAAAGCCATTATGGGTAATTGCGATAATAGCTATCCGGCTTCCCTCCATCCTCATGAATTATATGATATATAATATAATTTCTCGAATAATTTGCCTTTAACGATAAATATTTATAGAGTTTTTAAATATGTTTATACCGGGGAGCTCAAAGCTGAGAGGATAGGGATCGACCCCGGGA
>JAJZZW010000108.1 GCA_021797385.1 Thermoplasmata archaeon
GATATTTCATTTGCCGGTTTTTTCAGTATCTTCTTCACTGTTTTCATAATAATTGAAAATTAAATCATTCTATAAATATGACATGGTAGGACAAAAATTAAGTATTGGAAACTGGTAAGATATAAATTACCACTTATGAATAATCTTAAATAGTCTATAAGTCTTACTTTTCCATGTTTAAAGAAAAATTTCAAAATGTAAAAGAAGGATATACATTTGATGATATGTTACTGAAACCTTTGCATTCATCAATAGAACCGAAAAATGCTGACGTTTCAAGCAGTTTTTCACGGCATATTAAGGTCCGTATACCAATAATTAGCTCCCCAATGGATACTGTAACTGAAGACCCAATGGCAATAGCTATGGCACGATATGGTGCACTGGGAATTATTCATAGAAATATGTCATCAAATGAACAGATAGAAATGATTAAAAAGGTTAAAAAAGAGGAGAGTATAATAATAAGGGATGTGTTTTCAATTGACCCAGAAACACCAGTAAATGTTGCAAGGACACTGATGAAAACAAAGAATATTGCAGGGTTACCGGTTGTATCCTCAGGCAAACTTATAGGTATTTTAACAAAGAGGGACCTGGAATTTTCAGATTCTGAAGGTCCTGTAAAGGATATAATGACCAAAGATGTTATAACTGCAGATCAAAATGTTTCTATAGAAGATGCTAAATACATACTATATAAAAATAGAGTTGAGAAACTTCCACTTGTTGATTCCCGCGGTAGGTTAATGGGATTGATTACAGCCAAGGATATTAAAACACGTGAAAAATTTCCAAACGCCTCTAGGGATGAACAGGGTCAGTTAATGGTAGGCGCTGCCATAGGCGCATATGATATAGACAGGGCAATAAATCTTGAAAAGGCAGGATCAGATTTCCTGGTTATAGATACAGCACATGCCCATAACAATAATGTATTATCATCATTGAAGAAGATAAGAAAGGAAATAAGTATAGATATTATCGCTGGAAATATTGCGACTGCTGAAGCGGCAGATGACCTTATCTCAATCGGTGTCGATGGTCTACGTGTCGGAATCGGTCCAGGTTCGATATGCACCACAAGGATAGTTGCAGGTGTTGGCGTTCCACAATTAACAGCAATATCAGATGTGGCAGATGTGGCTTCAGGATCAGGTATACCGGTTATTGCAGACGGAGGTATAAGATACTCCGGAGATATGATAAAGGCTCTTGCGGCCGGAGCTTCAACGGTCATGCTGGGGTCCTTGCTTGCAGGTACCGAGGAAAGCCCTGGAACTGAAATGATTATAAATGGTAGAAAATACAAGGCTTACCGTGGAATGGGATCCATAGGTGCAATTAAAGCTGGAAAATCAGACAGATACGGAAAGCTGGGAAACAATGAATTCATCGCTGAAGGAGTGGAAGGTTCAGTACCATACAGGGGCAAGGTTTCAGAGAATCTTTTCCAGTTTGTTGGTGGCATTAAAACAGGGATGGGATACCTGGGTGCTGCCAATATTCACGAACTCAGGGAAAAGGCAATATTTGTGAAAATTACAAACAACGGATTAAAAGAAAGCCATCCACACGACATTAGGATAGTTTCGGAACCACCGAACTATCAGAATTCCGGAATTTACTGAAACTATTGTCTAAGCGACTGGTTTTCTGTAACATCTAATTTTAAAGTACAAATATTTAATATGAAAGCTTTTTATAACAATCTGTATTTTAATACGTATGGATCAAACCGATATTATACGAATATTGCAGAACCATGAGATGACCCAGGTTCAAATAGCTGATAAAATAATCGGGAAATATAGCACAGATGACAGATCAAAAGAGGGTTATTTAAAAATCGGAGCCCAGATACTCGTGGAAAATGAACTGGAATTCTTACTAAATGAAATGGTTGAAGAGCATATTATTGGGATAAAAAGAACAAATAATGGGTTAATTGAACAGACATATTATTATAAACTCTAGCTTTACCGGCAGTGCCCCCAATTCCAATTTAAAACACAAACCTACCTGTTTTTATGCTATAATCAAGCATGACAAAAAAAGATAACTTATAGGAATCTTCCCAGTACTTCAATATACGATAAAAGCATAATGCATAATGGAAGATGCCAAAATAGGAATAGATGGGTATTCCACCACAACTCCCGGAATTAAGGGAGAAATAAAATATGGCCCTGAAAGTTTCATTGTAAACGAAATTCCAATTAAAATACCAGAAAAGATTGATGGTAAGTATATTATACTGCAAATCAGGCTGACAAACTGGGACACAAATAAATTTTTGATACATTTGGCGGATAGACTCCACATAAGCAATAAAAGGATAACATACGCCGGCACAAAGGATAAAACAGGAATAACCACCCAGTATTTCTGTATACACCTTCCGGGCAATATGGAAATAAATAATCTATCTATAAAAGATGTTGAGATAATTTCAAGTTTTCGCACCGATCACATGATAAAACTTGGAGATTTGCTTGGCAATGAATTTACAGTTACTGTCAAATCCGATGAAGACAGCACTGAAAAAATAAATGAAACCATAAATCAGATAATCAATAATCACGGTTTCCCCAACTTCTATGGATTTCAGCGTTTCGGAAGCATCAGGGCAAATACCCACAAAATAGGAAAATTTATTCTGCAAAATAGATATTCAGACGCAGTAAAACTTTACATATACGATCCAGAATTTGATACCGATGACTTCAGAAAACATTACGGGGAAACAGAGGATGTAGAACTTGCATTGAAAGAGTTTCCTGATCATCTAACCTTCGAGAGGGCTCTTCTCGGGTATATTTCCAGAGAAAAAACATACAATAACGCCTTCAGCGTTTTCCCGAGAAATCTTTCAATGCTTTTTATACACGCCTATCAGTCATACCTTTTTAATAGAATACTCAGTGTTCGCATGAAACTAACGGGAAACATGTACTCTGTTATGAATGGCGATCTTTTATATTCTGTTGACAAATATTGGAATCCAGATAAACGTGATTTAATACACGCTAACAAGTATAATATACAAAAATTAAGCAGGCTTTCTGAAGAGGATAAAATTAGAACTGTTATACCTCTTATAGGATATAATACTGAACTATCCGGTGGGGCAGAGGGAGAAATAGAGGCACAGATTATGGAATCAGAAAATATTTCAACCAGCGATTTTGACATTTCCTCCAGCAGAAAATTAGGGTCATCCGGGGATTATAGAATTATGTCTGCATTGCCTGTTGATTTCAAAATTATTTCAAAAAATAAGGTTAATTTCTCCTTGGGTAAGGGAATATATGCCACATCACTCATGAGGGAGATAATAAAAGGAAATTTATATTAGTCCTACTTTCTGAAGTTCCTTTTTAACCTTTATCACAGCCTGTTCTATTTCACTCTCTTCCTTTGCACCGGTACACACTACTTTTCCGGATCCGAATAGAAGCAGCACAACTTTGGGTTCTTCTACCCTGTATACAAGTCCGGGGAACTGTTCTGGCTCATATTCAACGTTTTCAAGCCCCAGAGACATTGCTATGTCGGTAAGATTGAGGTCCGATTCAAGGTCGTATACAGCAACAATGTTCTGAACTATAATATCCGGATTATCATAAACCTCTATCTTTGCCTTTTTAAGCTTATCAATAATTATATCTATTGTTTTTTTTACATTTTCAAGATTCTTAGCTCCTGTACAGTTCACCTTTCCACTTCTAAAAATAAGTACAGCAGTTTTCGGGTCTTTTAATCTATATATCAATCCGGGGAACTGTTCGGGCTCATATTCTGAACCCTCAAGCGCAAGTGCAATTTTGCTTAAATCCAGATGTTCCGCAAGTGAGGTTGATGCAACTATGTTTTCAATTGTTATCTTTTCCATTTCACTCATATTAATCAGTATGTTTATATTTAAAGGGTATATAAAGGTTTTAATTCAGTATATATATTAATTTCCTACAGACAAATTTAATACATATTTAACTGCTCTTTTGCATAATCTGTCATCATTTCGGGATTCCATTGGGGATCCCAAACAAGTTCTATATCGGCAGCCTCCACATCTGCAAGATTTTCTACACATTTTTGAGCCTCTGAAAGAATCCACGGTGTTACCGGGCATGTAGGGGCTGTCATGGTCATTTTAATGTAAACCCTGTTATTTTCAGTAATTTCTACATCATATACCAGTCCCAGATTAACCACATCCATACCGATTTCAGGATCCGCTACCTCCTTTAATGCCTCGAGAACCTCATCTTTTGTTATCATAATACATTCAATGTTAAATACGTATTTAAACATTATTTAATGTTTTAATTTACTATGATGTACATTAACATTAATATATTGAAATAAAAAAAATTCTTTATTAACCATTATTAATTTCATGTATGGGTTTAAAGGGGGACATCGCTTTATTTGCAATTATGGTTACATCATGGAGTATCAACTATCCAGTACTCAAAATAGCTCTGAATTACACAACACCATTCGTTCTATTATTTTACAGGATTCTATTTTCGTTTATCTTCATTTATATAATATTCAGACCTAAACTTCATTTAAAACTGTCACGGCATGATATTATTCCCCTTTTCGTTCTTTCGCTGCTTGATGTGGTAATATGGATGGAATTATGGTTTGTTGCAGAAACAACCATTTCAGCTTCTCTTACTTCCATATTAATATATACATACCCTATAATATCAACACTGATGGCAGTTATATTCCTGGGTGAACATTATAATAAATATGTGTTTGTTGGAATAATAATAGGCTTTACAGGTATAATAGTAATATTTTCTAATTCCCTGAAAGTAGGATTAAAACCAGGCATTGTAATTGCTATTCTGAGTGCCATTATGTGGGCTTTGGGAACAATGTATTACATGAAATATCATACCAAGCGGGACAGGGAAACCACAAATTTTTACCAGTTCGGATTTGCAATACTTCCTGCACTATTAATAGCAGGAGTAGCTAACCCGGACATTAACACATTTGAACTAACCCCCCTGCTTCTGGGACTTATACTTATAATGGCAATTCCGGGAACTGCAGTAGCGTATTATGCTTTTCTGCATTTGAACAGGAAATACGGCGTATCAACTGTATCTTCATTTCTATTTATTGTTCCTGCCCTATCAGTTGTATTTAGTTTTGTTATATTGGATGAAATACCAACATTAATTGAAATAGCCGGACTTTTAATGGTGGCAGCAGGAATATTTTTCTCCGCAAAGGGAACAAAGGTTAGAAGCACGGAAAAATATATTCATGCACGGAATTCCCTACCATAAATATCTGGCCGCATCCTTGGCATAAAGGCATTTCTAACCGCTTCATATATGAGTGTGCTCCTCGTAATACTATTATCTGAAATCAGCCCTGATATACCCATTTTGTGGCCAATATTTTCAATCCCATACACATCCTCCACAAAATTATTGGTACTACTTCCCGATTTTATTGCATCCATGACTGGGTTGGGCATTTCAAAACCTGAACCGAATCCTGTTGTAATATGGCTGTATCTGTCAATTATCGCGCAGTAATGCAAATCATAATATGTGTCATTTATTTTGTTATAAAACAATCCAGATTCTATGCCAATAGAGTAATCGTTATCCTTTAAACCGTACATTGCCCTTGTGGTAGCATATCTCATTGTATCCTCGCCAAAGGGTTGCTCGCTATCTGTTTTATAATCGGTATTTTTTGTTAAAGTATAATTTTTCATTATACTTCTAATAAATTCTTCACCTGCATCTATTTTCAGATTATTGCATGTAGAAACGGCTATCTTAACCGGTATTTTCCTCCTGCCTGTTCTCGTTATTTCCCCTTCAAGTATTCTAGAAGAACTTATTGGAAATAGGTCCTCTGCAAGCACATATGGTATTTTGACTACATTTAATTGTTCTTTTCCCATGGACTTGCGTTTTCCATTTATTCTCAGAGCATTCATATACGTTTCCGGTGAAACAACAATGGTTGCATTTTCCACATCAAGTGTATTTCCAAATGTAGAATCCAGTGGATGTATTTCATAGTTATCTGTCAATTTATCCATAAATTTCTTTACATTTGCTATCCTTCTATTATACGAAACCGCTTTATCCTTGTGCAATTTTACATACTCATCTGAGGTAACACCTATCATGACTCTGTTTCCAGTTTGATATGCCGCCATGAGTAATTTTTCATGCCCTCTGTGAAAACTATTGAATGTACCACCTACAAGTGTTATCATAAAAAGTAAATATGTAATTATTATAAAATATTATTCAGAGAGCCTGTTTTTCCTCTCTTACAGTTTTTGCAAGCCTCTTTATTCCTTCCTTTATGTCATCATCGCTGGAGTATGTAAAGTTTAACCGCATTGTATTACGTTCGGGTTCATTATGGTAAAATGCTGATCCGGTTACATAGGCAATTTTGTTGTTTATTGCACGTTTGAGCATTTTAAGTGAATCTATATTCTTGTTCAATTTTACCCATAGAAACATTCCGCCGTCAGGTCTGGACCATGTTGCATCCTCCATATCATCATCCAGTGCCTCAAGCATTATATCTCTTTTTCTTCTATACAAATCTATGGTTTTTGGAACCTGTTTATAGATTATTCCCTTTCTAATAT
>JAJZZW010000109.1 GCA_021797385.1 Thermoplasmata archaeon
ATGGTTAAGAAGCACAGCGGGGTGATCATAAACATTACATCGGACCACGTAAAGATACCATGGGCCGGATACACTGCATACTGCAGTGCCAAGGCAGGGCTTGACATGCTTACCAAGACACTAGCACAGGAAACGGCCGACAAGGGGATAAGGGTAATATCCATAGCACCAGGAGCAATCAAAACCGCAATCAATAAATCTGTCTGGGAAGACCCGGAAATGCTCAAGGATCTGGATAATAAAATAGCCATGGGAGTGCCCGGGGATGGACAGGATGTGGCCAATGCTGTATTATTTGCTGCGAGCAGCATGGCATCCTATATGACAGGAACGACCCTAGTAGTTGATGGTGGAATGTTAATATATCCTGATTTCAGGCACGGGGGATAAATCCTAAAATTATTAGTTGAAAATTATGAAATAATTATAAATAAATCTTAAAAAGAGTGGTTAATAAAATAGTTTATTTTTGGCCAGCCTTAGCGGAATCCTGGGCAGGCAATGCATCTTTTACCTTTAGCAGTGTGTTATTCTCAAACATTTCATTAACTTCTTCAACTGATCTTCCTTTTGTTTCAGGCATGATTATGTAGAATACTATAACGGCTATTGCTGATAGCACACCGAAAACTGCCATCGTATAACCAAGACCGATATCAACATGCATTACGGGGAATAATTCAATTATTGCGAAGTTTGATGTCCAGTCTACTACTGCGATCAGAGATGCAAATAATCCTCTATACTGTGTCGGGAAATATTCTCCCTGCAGTAGCCAGCCTGTTCCTCCTACGGCAAATGCAAAGAATACGATAAATCCCGCGAATCCGATCAGAAGTCCTATAGCTATATGATCAAGGTAAAGTGCTGTTCCGATGAAATCAAAGAGTGCCATGCCACCGTATCCTAACAAGGCAAGATGCCTTCTTCCATAGGAATCTATTAATCTGAATCCTATAAGTGTTGCAAGCACATTAATAATGGCAAGTATTGATGATGCCTCTATTCCGAATACTGCATTGGATAGGTAGGACCCGCCTGTAGAGCCAAATATATGGAGTTCGGCAATTACAGTTGGACCGTAATAAAATGGTACGTTTATACCGGTTATCTGCTGGAACATCATAAATAATCCAACTATGACAAAGGCTCTTTTGATTCCGGGTGTGGCCTTCATCTTTGTTTCCAGTTTTGCCAGCACACCGTGTGTTACCTTAAGCTGGCTGTCCGAAGCGGTTATATTGAACCTCTTTAATGATGCTTTCGCCTTGTCATATTTTTCATGTAGTATAAGCCACCTTGGGGATTCAGGCATGTAGAACCTGAAGACAAGTCCTATAAGAGATGGTATTGCTGCTACTCCGAGAAGAACTCTCCAGTCAACTGCGTAGGCAAGCTGGGGGGCTATGAAGAATACCAACATTCCTACCAGATATGCTCCAAGTATACCCCATGTTATCATCCACTGCTGCATAAGTGATAGGTGACCTCTACGGTTTTTCGGTGCATATTCAACTATGTAAGCAGTGGCTATGGCAGAATCGGCTCCCACGGCAAGTCCGATAAAGGTTCTCGATACAAGAAGCATCACAAGATCAACGGAAAATGCAGATAGCAAGGCTCCTATAGTATATATTGCAGCATCTGTAATAAGAAGGAATTTCCTCCCGTATTTATCTGTTAGAGCTGCCGCTATCAGTGCCCCTACAGCTGCACCTAGAGATGCACCAGCGATTAAATAACCATATACAAAAGGAGCGGTTGTTGCCAGATTTTTTGCGAATGGTATAAATCCTAGGTCTGTTCCGATATTTGATGTATCATACCCGAACAGGAAACCGCCTATTGTGGCAAGAATAGTAACGGCCCAATAAAATTTTGTGGTCATCTTACCATTCATCTGTTTCAAAATTGGATCGCTGTCAATGTTATTTGGATTCTCCATAAAGATTCATTTTTTCTAGATATTTAGATATATTGTTTTATTTGATTATATTCCTGGAACTTGTAGTAGTATCAAATGGAAAATCTAATGAATATAAATCTTGATCATTATATAAAAATTTCCATTAGGAACTTTTATATAATAGGATTTACATGAGACTCCAAAAAAACAAATTTATCCATGCAAAGTTATATGTATTTCTTTTAAGTTTACCCCATATGTATAGACAGCACATACCACAGCTTGAATCCGCCAAAACATATGGTATTTTGGGCATAATTTTACAGTTCATAGGTGTAGCCGGCGATATATTCCTCCATGGTTTTGGATTTATAATCAGCATAGTTGGATTAATTTTGCTGTTACTTGCTATAAAATCCATATCAAATTATTACAGTAATGAAACACCATTCAGGTATATTTTATACAGCATTATTTCGGCAATAGTGTTTGGAATAATCAGCGCAGTGGCCATAATACTTCTTCTGGTCCCTGTGGTATTCAGTATCAGCACCTCCTCAGGCCCGAGAAGTGCTTCCTCCACACTGTTAAGTAATATAGGTCTTATTTTTATAGTTATACTGATTTTACTGCTTGGAGTTCTTCTTCCAATAATATTCGAATATCTCGCGTATAATGAAATTGCAAACTTAACAGGTATAGATGATTTTCATACAGCAGGGCTTTTACTTCTCATAGGCATTATATTAACTGTAATTGTTATAGGCATATTCCTTATAATAGCCGGAATCATCATACTGATAATAGGATTTAGTAAGCTTCCTGATTATGCAAAGCCGGTTATAATAGACCAGCCATCTGGTTCTGAATTTGATACAGGTTTTAACCAGTTTTAAATAATTTTTTATGATTTTCAGATTCTGTTTTTATTTTTATCCAGTTCATAAATATTATTATTAATAAAATATTAAGTTATTATGGCATCCTGCCCGGTATGTAATGAAAAATTTGAGTCTGGAGATTATTATACCATGGCTATTCACTTTATGAACCTTGAAAAGGGAAACGATACGTATCATGTGCAGTGGATTAACAGAAACATTTCAAAACAGGGTTTAAATGTAATGCAGTTCACCTCTGCTATAGAGAGTTTCTATAATATGGGCAATAGGGGAATAAAAGAATGGATTATTAATAAAGTGATTAAACAGTTTCTTGGAGAGGCTCCTCATCCTTTTGTATTGAAAATGCAGAGTTACAGCAAACCCTTGATGATGGGCTATGCAGTTGAACATTATTCCTTTCTGAAACAATGGGTCAAATCATGTTCAATCATAGTATCCAAAACGGATATTGATGAGGTGCAAAGATACGAAATTGAAAACATTTTATCCAGATATTTCGGCATAGGACGAAAGAAACCGTATATTGAGCTTTTACTTCAAATGGGAGAAGATTTGGGAATTGATAGAAAGAGAATATTCAACATGGAACCCATGGATTGCACAAAGTTTGCCATATCACGCTGGAGGGACATAGCCAATAGATTCAACTGGATAGCAATCATGGCTGCAATGCATTCACTGGAACTGATTGCCAACGGTAAATTGACTGAATACGGTGCAAAGTATTATTATTTCAATCCTGAAATGCTGAATTCACCTTCGATCCCTGACAGTGTTAAAAGATTTCTTGGTGACCATTTAAGAAGAGATGACTCACGTTCCTTCAGAGCACTGGACATAATGGCAAAATACTGTCATGATTATAACATGGAGGATATTCAGGACGCCTATCTTATGTCAGCATATGCATTTGACAGGTATCTTGAAGCAATACTTGAAAGGAGTAAAATGTTTGAAAGCCAATAATTAGAATGAATTCATATTATACAATGCTAGCAGGGATAAGTATTATAGAAAGACCTGCAATGAAAGATGTATTCTGTTTATATTTTATGGCAATAAAAGAATATCAAATGCACCTGAATCCTGGAAGACATTTCAGGATGCAATAGTCATTCAACAGATATCCAGTATGAGATTCCCGTGCCCATCAATATAATGGGAAAATTATGTTTCAGTATTATTTTAATATTTGTTGTACTCCTGCTATGGGAGAAATCAAATACATATATTTATATTCCATTTTTTATAATGAATATATGGTTGGTAATATTAGCTCATTTGAAGCAGAAGTCAAAAAAAATTATGGTAAACTTGATATGGATTTTCCCAGGGGGAGCATTAAAATACTGGATAATTCAATAGTAGGAATACTGATAAAAAATGCGAGAAAGTCGAAAAGCGTTCAGTATAAATCAGGAGACAACGTGTATACAGCAACGTTCAGTACCTATACAAAACTGGATAAGGATGGAATGGTCGGAGTTTACTCAGATGTGCCTGAAGATGAAAATATCAGGGAAATAACATTTATTGTAACAGGGTTTCATGCCAAGTGGGATACAGAAGTTACATTTACAAAGGAATATATGCCTGTAACACCGGACAGGGAATTAAAGCATCTCATAAATTTCCAGAGGGCAATTCTTTTAACAGGGCTTATAAATTAAGAAATTTTTAATTTTATATACAATTATTAGAAATTCTATATATTCAGAATAATTCAGGATTTTCCTTTTCTATTTTTTCCATGGATGAGGTAAATCCATTCATTATTTTACTCACGGTCAGGGATATGAATAGTGTTATTACTCCTATTGCTGCAAGTATGAACGGAAAGTAAAAAAATAATGATAGATAACCGAATACAAAGGCCATGAGTGGTGAGGAACTTACAGAGAACATGGTTGTAATGGAATTGAATTTGCCTGTAATGCTACTTGGTATTGAATTTATTACCAGTGTTTCTATATAAATATTGATGAAGGCAAGAATTAACCCCGCACCGAAGGAAAGAAAACCATCCATTATTGGAATTCTATTAAATGCCATAAGTATAATAACGACTCCTGTTAAAAGGACATATGCTGCAATAAGTTTTTTGCTCTTCTGATACTTTCTGAAGAATGGGTGCATGGAAAGCAAACCACCAACAAGCATACCTGTAGGAAATCCTGCAATGAAAAATGTATAATAAATGGAGCTTGCATGCATTACGATGTAGATTAAACCGGATGAGAAAACATCCAGGGCAACAAACATGCCGTTGAGTATAGTTGTAAGCAAAAGGAATGGTAATATACTTTTTACAATCTTGAATGTGCTTCTAAATCCGTTTTTAACAACACTGCGATGTGAAGCCATTATTGTATTGGGCACGAATATCATAGCAAGGGCAAGTACAGATATTCCTATGAGCAGAATGTAAACATCCCTATAATCTGTAAATATGAGAACTCCCCCGGCAACTATTCCCAGCAACGTTGAGAGCCCGGAGGACAGTTGATCTGCTGATTGTGCATTTGCCATATGCTCTGCCGGAATAATTTCTTTCTCCAGTGCCCGGAAATCATCTGATATTACCCATGCAAACATTGATGACAGGAAATCCACAGCATATATGATTAAAAGACTATCACCACGTATCAGCAATGAGTAGGTTATAATCATGAATAAATTAAGAACTATATATATAATATGCCTGCTATATTTATCTATTATTGCACCTTCCGGAATCGCTACTATAAGATATCCAAGCAGGGAAAAGCCCGGAATCAAACTGACAAGGAAAACAGAATGATAATTAGCTACAATCTCCCACATGAAATAGATATAATATGCGGTATTGCTGAATCTTGCTATATTTCTGGAAATCAGGTACCTGATGAAGGCACTTCTATTATGTTTATAAAGGTCTGAAGGTATCATATAAATCAAACTTATACGTATATTTATATGTTATATATAAATTTATGTCCATGGATGAGAAATACAGGGATGTACTGAATGTTTTAAGGAATCAAACAAAAATGAAAATTGTCACTCTGCTTATAAATTACAAGAAGATGACGGTTACCGGTATGGCGAAATACATAAAAACCACCAGATCAAATCTGTATCAGATCATGACGGAACTGGTATCCGCTGGTATTGTCAATGAACCAGAGATAAGGCCTAAGAAAAATTATGTTGAGAAATATTACAGCCTAAATAAGGATTATTTTGCCTTTCAAGATGAAAAGATAGACAATGAAATAAAAGGTCTTCCTGATACAGAATTCAGGGAAACCTTGGCATCATTTCTCACTGCACAGTCATTGAATATAAGCCTTTTGGCATCCTCCGTGGAGAATATGGCTTTAGAGGAAATCAGAGAGATAAGAAACCAGCATGAGCCAAATATAATGTCATATGGTACTATATCCAGAGAAGGAGCATTATCCGTAACTACAGTTTTAAAAAAGGAACTCATGAACACCATTGGGGATAACGGAGATGAAAGTACTTTCCTCTTTTTGCTGTTTCCCTCTAGATTACTTACAGGGAAAGAATAGTGCAGGCATTGATAGTTTTTGGTGCCATCACAAACCGATAAATTGAATTATAAAGTATTTATTCAATGTCATGGATGATGCGGATAATGCGATATTATTCAATATATTGAAAAATCCGAGGGGTAGACTTTCCGATTTTGCCCAGGGAACAAGTCTAAGTGACCAGGATGTCCACTATAGACTAA
>JAJZZW010000110.1 GCA_021797385.1 Thermoplasmata archaeon
TTTATTATATAAAAAATTATTATTTATAAAGTAAATCTATTTCTTCGGCTGTCCCCTGAGAACTATTTCTCTGAGTTCTCTGCCTACCTGCTCCTCGAGAGAGTTGTCAAGATCATCCATAAGTGATTTGAGCTTCTTGGACCCCTCATCATACTCCTCGATCCATTCGTCTGCGAATTTCCCGCTCTGGATTCTCTGGGCCTTTTCTTTCATTCTCTTTTTTACATCTTCATTGATCACGTAGGGGCCAACTGTCAACCCGCCATACTTCGCAGTATCTGATACAGCCCGCATCATGCCCGATATCCCATTTTCGTAAATCTGATCGGTTATGAGCTTCATTTCGTTGATGGCTTCAAAATAAGCCATTTCAGGTCTGTAACCCAATTCAACTATTGTCTGGAAAGCAGCTCTGAGCATTGCTGTCAATCCGCCCACCAGATCCAGTTGCTCGCCCATAAGATCTGTTTCCGTTTCTTCCTTGAAAGATGTTTCCAGCACACCGGCTTTTGTTGCACCCAGTGCCTTTGCTATTGCCAGGGACTTATTCAATGCCTGGCCAGAATGATCCTGGTGTACACCAACAAGAACAGGAACGCCTCCACCCTTGACAAAAAATTCCCTGACAGAGGGCCCCGGAGCCTTTGGCGCAGCCATATACACGTCAACATATTCAGGTGGCTGGATCAGCTTATAATGTATATTGAATCCATGGGCAAATACCAGATCCATTCCTTCTTTCAGAACAGGCTTGACCTTTTCATTGTATATCTTTCTCTGAACCATATCAGGAACCAGGAATATAACTATATCTGCATCCTTCAATGCCTCCTCAGTTTTAACCGGTTTTACTCCATCGTCCAATGCTTTTTTCCAGGAATTTCCCTCTCTTTCGAGCCCGAGTTGCACATTGAGCCCGGAATCAAGTAAATTGAGAACCCATGCCCTGCCCTGGCTTCCATAACCTAAAACAGCGATCTTCTTATCCTTAACATATTTCAAATCAGCATCCTTATCAGTATAAACCTTTCCTAATATCTTACTCACTTATAACACCCCATTCATATTTCTTCATTTTATTGTATTTAATTTCAAATTCTTTGTAGCTGGCTCCTTCAAGCTCTTCAACAAAATCGATATCTACCATTTTGCTGAGAGTTATTACAGATAGATCCAGGTTACCCAGGCCGCTTCCATCGTATATTGACATATAGACGGTGCATTTTCCATCTTCCTCTACCTTCATGTTCATCCATTTTATATCCAGCCAGAATCTCCTGAAAGTTGCTGCGATTCTTTCCAGAAGACCCGGGTCCCTGTAATAGGCTTCAATTTTTATTGTTTTTTCTTGGGTCACTTACTATCATCTCCCTTAATTTTCCTCCCGGTGGAAGTGTAGGAAGTGCGAGCTCCTCCTTGTCCACAGGGACTCTTATCACTGACGGCACATTTTCCTTTATGGCAGTTCTCATATATTCCATTATATCTGAGTAGTCATGGGCTTCAAAGGCATCTGCCCCGAAGGATTCCGCATATTTCAGGATATTCGGGGAATTTCCATAATCAACACCTACTATTCTTTTATTCTGGAACATGTCCTGAACCTGCCTTACCAGACCAAGCGTTCTATTATCATTCACAACTGCTATTATGGGTATATTCTCATCGACCGCAGTTGCGAGATTGTTTCCTGTCATCATGAATGATCCGTCACCGTCATAATCTACCACAATTTTATCAGGTCTTCCGACTTTGGCACCCATTGCGGCTGGCAGCCCGAATCCCATGGTTCCCATGCCTGTAGATGAGAAGAAAGACCTCGGCTCAAGGTTTTCCCAGTAAGTTTCAGCCCACATCTGGTGCTGGCCCACGCCGGTAGTCATTATTGCATCACGGGGGAGCACTTCTCTCAGGGCTTTCAGTATATGCCACGGCCTCATATGCCCATCATCAGATGGATGTGAAAACTGGGAATAATAATCCTTTAACTCATTTATTCTCCGGTTCCATGCATAATTAGCCTTTTTTCTGCCCATAACTGAAAGTGTATTCAATAGCTCGCCCAGAAGGACTTTGGCATTTCCAGCCATGGAGACATCCGGTTTTATTCCCTTTGAGAAATCTGTGGGGTCGAGATTTATCGACATGAATATTTTCTTTGTATCTTTCATTTCATCATAGGATGTGAAAGTTCTGTCACTGAATCTGGCACCCACGGCAAGCAGTAGATCTGATTCCAGTGCAGCCATGCTTGCCTCGGCCCTGCCATAGTAGCCCATTGCCCCGACATAAAGCGGATAATCAGCCGGTATGGCTGATTTCCCGGGAAGGGTTGATACAATAGGGCATCCCAGAAATTCTGACAGTTTAAGTACCTCATCCGTGGCATTAGCCCAGGCAACGCCAGTGCCAACCAGTATGACGGGTTTCTCGGCTTTCATCAGATTGAGGGCCATCTGATTTACGAGGTCCCTGTTTACAACAGTTTTAAATGGTTTATAGTGGACCTTTGCCTCTTCGGGATAATGCACATTTTCTATATCCTCCATCTGAACATCCCTCGGTATGTCCACTACTACCGGGCCTGGCCTTCCCGTTGAAGCTATATAAAATGCATTCTTAACCCATAGAGGTATTTCCTCTATGGTCTTCACCTCAACAGCATATTTAGTAACCGGGAACGATACACCCAGTGTGTCGGATTCCTGGAAAGAAAGTTTGCCCATGGCATTCCTATTGACGGCACCTGTTATGGCTACAACAGGTGAAGAATCCTGATATGCAGTAATCAATCCGGTTACTATATTTGTAACACCTGGACCGGCTGTTGCTGTAAGAACACCTGGTCTTCCTGTAGCCCTCGCATAACCATCCGCTGCATGTGCAGCTCCCTGTTCATGTCTCATCAGTATATGCCTGAGTTCCCCGGATTCTACATCCTCAATGAATGAATCATATAAGGGCATATTGTAAAGCCCGGGTATACCGAAGAGATCCTTCACACCTTCTCTTTTCATAGATTTAACAAGTAATTCAGAACCTTTCATTTAAAACACCCTCATAAAACTTAAAACTCACTGACATGCTATTCCAAAAACTATTTCCAAAAAATTCGCCACAGATGTTAGATAAACCTGTTCATACTCTTCAAATTTGTCACCTTTTTCCTGCAACAATTAATCATGAATCAATGCTAGTGTGTTTCACACATATCTTTTTAATTCCACCAATTATAGCAGGTAATATTGGCTATGAATTTATACTATTTAGCTTTTGTGCTATATATTTCGAGAAGATATCTGGCTTTAAAAAATGTTATATATTATCATGTCTTTAATTTCAAAATGAAACGATCAGACACAACATATGCAGGCCCGGAGAGGTCACCAAACCGTGCCTATATGAAAGCCATGGGTTTAAATGATAATGATTTAAAGAATTATATGGTTGGGGTCGCAGCTGCATGGAATGAAGCAGGGCCATGCAATATCCATGTTTTGTCCCTTGCCAATCATACCAAGGAGGGAATAAGGAGCAAGAATGGAACACCCCGTGTTTTTACTACACCGGTTGTCATAGACGGAATCGCAATGGGCACACAGGGAATGAAATATTCTCTTGTAAGTAGAGAATTAATAGCGAATACCGTAGAGTTAACAGTAAACGCACATGGCTATGACGGTTTTGCTGCCCTGTCAGGATGCGATAAAACATCACCGGGAATGATGATGGCCATGGCAAGAATGAATATACCATCCATAGTTATGTATTCAGGTACCACATTGCCTGGTTATTATAAGGGAAAGGAAATAGCAGTGGGTGATTTGTTCGAAGCCGTAGGAGCATATATGAATGGCAAAATGACCGAACAGGATTTTAAACTGATGGAGGATAATGCCATTCCCACGGCGGGTTCCTGCGGTGGCCTCTACACCGCAAATACAATGGCCATGATGACGGAAGTGCTCGGTCTCGCCCTTCCAGGCAGTGCTTCACCTCCTGCAGTTGATGGAGCAAAGCAGGAATATGCATACCGGACAGGAGAGGCAGTAATGAATCTTCTTGAAACAGGACTAAAACCTAGAGATATACTGACGGAGGAGTCTTTTTACAATGCAATAACTGTGTTGATGGCATCCGGTGGATCCACTAATGCTGTTCTTCATCTGCTGGCAATCGCGCACGAAGCTAGATTAAAACTGTCACTTGATGATTTTGAGAGGATTTCCAGGAAAGTTCCTGAAATAGTTAACATGAAACCATCTGGCCAGTATGTAATGGCAGATCTGGACAAAGTGGGCGGTGTACCGGTATTGATGAAGGTTTTGCTTGATCACGGGCTTCTAGACGGAGATCAGATGACCGTTACCGGGAAAACCATGAAGGAAAATCTGAAAGATATAAAAATATACACAAAGGGAGATATAATTTCCGATTTTGATAAACCGTATAATCAGGATGGGGGTATCAATATTCTGAAAGGAAACCTGGCTACTGAGGGAAGTGTATTTAAGAGTTCAGCATCGAAGGTAAAGTATCACAAGGGGCCGGCAAAGGTATTCGATTCTGAGGAAGAAACTTTCAAAGGCATAAAGGACAAGAAAATAAATCCAGGGGATACCGTTGTTATCCGTTATGAGGGACCCAAAGGAGGTCCGGGGATGAGGGAGATGCTTTCGGTTACCTCTGAGCTAATAGGCGAGGGCCTGGGAGACAGCGTGGCGTTGATAACTGATGGAAGATTCTCCGGAGCTACCAGAGGTATAATGATAGGGCATGTTGCACCTGAGGCCATGGACGGGGGTGTAATAGCTATTGTCCATGACGGAGATATCATAGAAATAGATGGTCCCAACAGGAAAATTAACCTTCTTGTGGACGAAAAGGAAATAAACAGAAGGCTTAAGGACTGGAAAAAACCTGAAATAAGATATAAAACGGGATTGCTCAATCAATATGCAAAGTTGGTTACTTCGTCTTCCAGGGGTGCAGTACTGGAATGAGCTGCCTCATGTTAAAACATTGAGACTTCCTGTTTCATGGACTGTACTTGCCTTAACATACGAACTTATATTCATCTCCACAGGTATATTTATTTTATATTTTTCATTTATTTTTTTAATACCATAGTACATATCATTCAGTGAGGAATTATAATCTCTGTCTATTGTCAATCCACAGTTAGTGCATCTGTATGTTCTCTCATCTAACCTGATATCATATCTATTATGGCAGTTAGAGCAATCCTTTGTTGTTGGTATGAATCTATTCAGTGCTATAAGGGTTGAGGCCTTATGCTTAAGTGCCTGAATTATTCCCCCTATGCCTGTTGATTCTATTCTCTTGCCCCATAGCCTCTGCCATGCAGATATATTATCTTCCTCTGTTATTACTACATCAAAGTTTGATGTCAGGTAATAAAAACTTTATATTTTTTAAGGATTTCAGCTTATGAGTAGACAGCCGGAAAAGTTTGATGATAACATTGAACAGGAGTAATGGAGGATAACGATGTATTTTAAATGTTTCCAGAGAAATTGCAGATAACCCAGTTATGAGGCATGTAAATTTTATGAAGTGGGGTTATTTCTCAACAATTTGAATTCTGAATTGTGGCATTCTCCCCAAGCTAACACATGGGGCTTCCCGTTTTTAGGTTAAAATTCAGACACTCAAAAAATCTAAATAGACAAAAAGCGTTAAAGCCGGATGCAGATTAATTCAAAATACTGTTATTGAACAGGCAAAAGACTTTATATTTTCTCATAATTTTGACCGATGGATAGTACAGAGGAAATGAAGAAAAGGGAAGAAGACATTACAGCAAAACTCGATGAGTTCAGAGAGCAGGCAGAAAAGAATTTTAATGAGATATATGATAAGTTGAATACTCAGAAATTATCGGAAGAAAATGAGGAAAATTTATCACTGGCTCTCACAATGATGGAAGCCATGGGAATAGATATACTACATCTGATTCGTGACTACGAAGACCTTGCAGATTATTTAGAGATACTTAGAAAATTGTAGAACGGGTAATAATTATATAGGATGAGGATTTAGAAATTATCATGAAAGCTCTCTATTCCGCATCAATGTAAAAAAATAATATAAAATTTAATTTATTTTTATAACAATTACAAAATTTAACCTTAAAAGCCAGAAGCCATCGACAGTAACGGGGGCAGGAAATCAATAGCTCAATTTATATACCGTGGTCTTGAAAACGTTGTATGAGCTTATTTAATGGGGTATATGGGTTCCGTGATTTTTCCAATTTTATTGACGCAAGGTCTATACTATCAATTGTGCTAAGAATTTCCATCCTATTTGCTCGCTCGATGACATTCTGGTATATTCCACTGTGCCCGCGCTGCATGTGTACTTCGGCAACGCATAAAAGTATTATATACTGATATGTGGTCTTTGCAATGCCTTTTGATGCTTGCCACTGATTTTCCAGTACTTCATGAGCCTCCCAGTAACGTTCCTCATTAATCAGAAATC
>JAJZZW010000111.1 GCA_021797385.1 Thermoplasmata archaeon
CTTATTTCAGGATATCATACTATTTCCTCCTTTTTAACATTGCCTGTTATTTTTATTACAGTTTTGCCATACTGTTCATATACTCCTACTTTATTTTCACTTAAAAAACTGGAAGAACAGCATGAGCTTTTGCCGGAAGCACATGATCTTATAACATCATTAACCTCGTCAATATCTGTATTTTCAGGCATTATAATTTCAACGCCATTATCCTTCTGTATCACTTTCTTTCCATCCATTTTCTCATCATTCAATAGATGCATTCATCTTATTTATTGACTAATTTATTTATGTACACAGCAGCTACTATAGCCGGTATCCTTGCATTTATAACCTTCACTGGACTTTGATATATTGCAATCATTATCTATTCTTTTTAATGTCCTTGAAAGGATTTCCTGATGAAGTCCGCTTATTTTCTTGATATCAGTGAATCTAATCGTTTCGGAATCACATATTATCCTGCAAACATTCTTTTCCCTTTCTGTAAATTCCATAATTAACTATTATATTGTTCACATATTTATCAATTTACCTTTTGATGTATGCGGCTTAATTTCTTTTTATTTGATTTTATAGATTTTCACACTTACATCAATATTGAAGGAAAATATTGCGTATAAATTTAAATCATATTTTATCCAGGTTTTTTACTGCACCTTCCAGCACTTCAAGCCCCCTTTCCACATCCTCAAAATCTGTCCATTCAAGGGGTGTGTGGCTCAATCCCTTTATACTGGGCACAAAGATCATGCCAGCCTTTGATATTTTTGAAATGGGTATTGTGTCATGTCCTGCACCACTGGGCATATCCATATAGCTGAATCCCAATGATTTTACAGATGAGCTGATTGCCTCCATTACCTCCCGGGACATTATAGATGGCTCTACCTCGGTAACAATAGTGTAATCAATCTTTACGCCGTTCTTCTTCGTTTCAAGTTCTGATATAACATCCTTTTTCATATATGCAAGGCTATCACCATGCTCGCTCCTGAGGTCTATTTTCATTGAAACATATCCGGGTATGACATTAAATCTTCCGGGGTCAACAGAAAGCTCACCAACAGTTCCAACGCTATGGTTTTTGTATTTGGCAGATGCTTCTCTGGCAGTTCTGTCTACCATCGCAATAATGTCCGCAGCCCTAACAAGTGCGTCGTTTCTCATCTCCATGGGTGTGGTACCGGAATGCCCCTGTGTCCCGTGTACCTCCACTGACAGCACACACTGACCGGTAATTGATGTAACTATGCCTATCTGCTTCTTCTTTTCTTCAAGCACCGGACCCTGCTCTATATGGTATTCCAGGTAATATTCGGGCTTCCCCGGAAATTCTGAATCCCCCAGGTATTCTATCCTCTGCATGGCCGATTTGAAATCCATGCCATCCCTATTTTTTATTGCCCAGAGTTTTTCCTTCGGAATATTTCCTGTAAAGCCATTGCTTCCGAGCATCGGCTGGTGGAAGGCGGAACCCTCCTCCCCGGTGAATGCAGCAACAACAATGGTCTTTCTATTTTTATATCCTGATTCCTTTAATCTCAGTAACACCTCAAAGGAACTGAATACACCCATGGCACCATCGAACATACCTCCGTGGACAACAGAATCTAGATGTGATCCCATCATAATTATTCCGGGGTCCGTGCCCTCAATTGTTACAAATATGTTGCCAAAAACATCCACAAACGGGTCGAATCCATTTTTTTTGCAGAGTTCTGTGTAATAATCCCTGGTTTTCTTATCAAGATCAGTTCCTGCCGGCCTTGTGACGCCGTCGTTTATGCTCAGTTCTCCATAGCTGGATATTTTTTTTCCGTTTTCCCTTCCAATTGAACCCTGTTCAATGAGGATTTTTTTAATTCTATCATTATCCTCCATTTATTCCACCTCTTTTCCCAGGAAATTACCTTTTCTTCCATGCCCGGTAAAAACATCATTCTCAGCTATTATTTCACCGCCTGCTACTGTCAACACAGGCCAGCCTTTAGTTTTCATGTGGCTGTATATTGCTATATCTGTTCCCATATGAAGGTCTTCTGATCTTAAGCCATGCTCCATCTTCTGGTCTATTACCGTTATATCAGCATCACTTCCAATAGAAATTGTACCCTTCCGGGGGTAGAGGTTGAATATTCTTGACGGTGATGTGCTTATGACATCTACAAATTTGCTAAGTGTGATTCTGCCCTTTTGGACTCCTTCAGAAAATAATAACGGCAGCCTTGTTTCTATGCCCGGTATTCCATTTGGCACCTTATTGAACGGCAGACCCATTTTCTGCTCCAAAAGGAATGGAACGTGATCAGATCCTACTGCCTGTATTTTTCCGGTTGAAATTGCATTCCACATCAATTCATTATCCTCCTTCTTTCTGAGTGGTGGGCTGCATATGTACTGATTTCCATCTTTTCCATTGAGGAAACTATCATCAAGTATGAGGTACTGTGGGCATGTTTCACCGTATATGTTCACACCACGCTTTCTGGCACTATCTATAATTTCCGGTGAGTTTCTTGTAGATAGGTGGACACAGTATACCTTTGCCCCGGAATCACCTGCCATTACTGCAGAGTCTGCCACAGCAACATCCTCACTTACAGGTGGTTTGCTCAGAGCATGGTATTCAGCACCGGTTTTTCCCTCTTTCAGGAGAGCATCCATATTGCCTTCAAGGAAATCGTTGTTTTCTGCATGAATCTGAACCATTATCCCGTATTTTTTTGCAGTATTCATACCCTGAAGTATCTGATAATTATTTGCATATCTACCCAGATTTTTATATGTTGTGAATATTTTTACCGCCATTACCCTCATTTTGGACAATTCGGAAAATATAGTATCCAGCCTTTCAGGGGAACTGAAGTCCTCTGTGACCATCATGGGCTTTATGGTGAAATCCAGCGGGCTGTTCTCAGAGAAGCGTTTAATCTTGGATGCAGCAGCGGCAACCGTATCCTCATTCTTATTTGCCTGTGAAAAATCCAGGACAGTGGTAGTCCCTCCTATGGCAGCCGATTCCGTTCCGTTTTTTATGGTTCCCACCCTGGAATACCCTTCTATATGCGTGTGCGGATCAACACCACCGGGTATTACCAGTTTGCCAGATAAATCAATCTTTTTGTAATTGCCAGAAAATTCTGATATAATTCCCAAAGCCGCAATTTTTCCATCTTTTATTCCTATGGAAGTTCTGCGTAGTTCGCCGTTGAGAAAAACGTTCCCATCCTCAAGTACAAGATCAAAGCTCATAAAAATATATATGTTATGATTATTTAATGTTTATTTCATAATATTATAAGTCTTCAAGTGAAATTTCCAATATTGTTCATAATATTGTATAAAATACATTTTATTTTAAAACATAAATATTATTAAAAATTCAAAAATAATTTAAATGATAACTAAATATTAAATTATGACAACAGTGGCAGATATAATTGTTAAAACACTGGTAAATTTCGGTGTAAAGAGGATTTATGCAATACCGGGAGATTCCCTGAATCCCATTGTTGATGCAATAAGGAGAAATCATGATATCGATTATATCCAGGTACGCCATGAAGAGGGCGGAGCACTCAGCGCATCCTTCGAATCAAAATATTCTGGTAAGCTATCTGCGTGCATGGGCACTTCCGGCCCGGGGTCCATCCATCTCCTGAATGGACTTTATGATGCCAAGATGCAGCACGTTCCTGTTATAGCACTGACCGGCCAGATAGAGACAGATCTCCTTGGGCATGAATATTTCCAGGAAGTAGATCTTGTAAAGCTATTCGATGATGTTTCCGTTTTCAACGCAAGAATAGTGAATCCAGATAATGCACAGTTTCTTGTATGGAAAGCATGCAAGGAGGCAATAATAAATGGTGGTGTAGGCCATATAGACATGCCCGTTGATATCCTGAAGAAGGAATGCAGGGAGGAAGACTTATCGTATTATATAAATCCCGTTTCATACCAGCCTGATGGTATTGAGGAGGCAGAGAAATTGATTAATTCCAGCAGCAGGCCATTAATATTCATAGGGGGTGGCGCCAGGCAATACTCAGAAGAAATCAATAAATTTGCTGAAAAAATCGGTGCTCCCATTGTCTATTCACTGAATGGCAAGGGAACTTTACCTGACAGTGATGAGAAGATTATGGGAGGAATCGGGTTACTGGGCACAAAACCCTCCGTCAAAGCCATAGATAATTCAGATCTGATTATATTCCTTGGAACGGTGTTTCCATATACGGCATTCCTGAAAAAGGTGAAAAATATACAGGTTAATAACAGGATAGAAGACCTGAACAGAATTATGAAGGCCGATTATTCCTATTTATGCGATATAAAATATTTCCTCGATAATATAAACGTTGAGGAGAAACAGGACAAGTATTATTCTAAAATGAAGGGTGAACGTGATAAATGGGCCAGCGACATGCAGAAAAAAATATCAGACCTGAGAAAGCCATTAAGGGCAGAGGTAGTTGCAGATGCCATATCCCGCCGTTTGAAAGATGATGATATTATAATAGGCGATACCGGGAACGTCACACTCTGGGTCAACAGGTTCATAGAGGCAAAGCGCAACAATAAATTCTTCTTTTCATCATGGTTGGGTACCATGGGTGCAGGCATACCCGGATCAATAGGCCTTGCCCTGGCCTCTGGTAAGCCTGTATACGGAATCATCGGTGACGGCAGTTTTGCAATGACATCCATGGAAATTATTACAGCAATGAAATATAAACTTCCTGTCAAGCTGTTTGTGTTTGATAATAGTATTCTCGGCATGATAAAACTTGAGGAAGAAGTAATGGGATACCCTGAGTACGGTGTTGATCTTTACAATCCCGACTTCGCCAGGCTTGCAGAAGCATCCGGGGCTACAGGGATAAGACTGGAAAATCCGGAAGACCTGGAAAGTAAAATGGATGAGTTTTTTGTTTCAAAAGGACCCACAGTGCTTGATGTCATAACAGAAACAGATGAAACTCCTATGCCACCCAAGCTTGAATTCAGTGTTGCGGCAAAGTATATAACATCAATACTCAGGGAGAAGCTCGAGCCAAAAGATGAATAAGAGTAAATATATAAATTATTATCTTAATATTTATCCTGATTTTTTTCTGTGGCGTAGTTTAATATACAATCTGGCATTGTAATTATCATGATTTACATTGATGGAAATAGTCTGAGCATAGAGGACATAATAGCAGTAGTTGATGGTGGTGAAAAGGCTGAAATAGCAGATTCCGCTCTGAATCAGATAAGGAAATCCAAGAAATCTTTAATGAAAATACTGGAATCAGGAAAGCCGGTATACGGTGTCAATACCGGTTTCGGATCCCTTCTCAATGTGAACGTTGAAAAACATAATATAGTGCAGCTTCAGATAAACCTTATCAGGAGCCATTCGGCCGGAACCGGTAAACCACTGGATGAAAGAACCGTGAAAGCTATAATGCTCATAAGGGCAAATACGCTGGCGAAGGGTTATTCCGGTGTATCGGAAGACCTGTTGCACTTTATACTCTTCATGATCAATGAAAATATAATTCCTGTAGTTCCCCGGTATGGTTCAGTTGGCGCTAGTGGAGATCTTGCACCGCTGGCCCATATAGGCCTTGCAATAATGGGAGAGGGGGATGTCTTTTACAATGGCAAAAGAATGAACTCAGGTGAAGTGTTCAAACAGCTCGGGAAAAAACCATACAGCTATGCCGAGAAGGAGGGTGTAGCCCTTATAAATGGTACATCGGTAATCTGTGGCATACTTGCACTTGAAATCAAAAAATCTGAGAGATTGGTATCAGAAGCCCTTGGATCATTTTCACTGGCATTCGAAGGGCTTTCCGGAACCGACCGGGCATTTACTGAATGGGCTCTTGCATCAAGGCCCCATGAGGGGCAGCAGATCATTGGAAAATCTCTGAGGAATCTCTTCAAGGATAGTGCCATAGTTGAAAATGCAAGAAAAACAAAGGTGCAGGATGCTTATTCCCTGAGATGCACTCCCCAGGTATATGGTGCAGTATGGGACACGATAGAATATGTCCGGAAGGTACTATCAACGGAAATAAATTCTGCAACTGATAATCCATTGCTGTTAGATGATGACTATATATCAACAGGGAACTTCCATGGTGAGCCTGTAGCAATGGCATCTGACTTTCTTGCTATTGCCATGACCGATTTCGGGAATATGATTGAGAGGCGCCTTGCACGTCTTGTTGATACAAACCTGAGCGGTCTTCCGCCATTCCTAGTGGGTGATTACGGCCTGAATTCCGGATACATGATACCACAGTACACAGCGGCTGCACTGTGTAATGTCAATAAAACACTGGCGCACCCAAATTCGGCAGATACAATACCCACATCGGCAAATCAGGAAGATCATGTAAGCATGGGCACAAATGCAGCCTTGAAGCTTGTGGACATTAACAGAAATGTGG
>JAJZZW010000112.1 GCA_021797385.1 Thermoplasmata archaeon
GTTCGCGACAGGGAATCCTGATACTGCTGAAGCAAAGTATCCACTTATATTATTTGATTTCCATATGGTTACATTGGAAGCGTTGTATAATTCATAGTTCAGGTAGTTATAGCCGGGAAGGCTGTAATCGGATACATATGATTTATATGTAGGGTTCTGACTTGTATACTGTATATACAGCGAAGGCATATTTTGCATTACCACACTTGCATTGGTGTTATGCAGCAGGACTCCTGCAAATACAGGGAATGCGTAATCGTTGAATTCCTCGAATAAAGAGCTTATGGGCATTACCTGATAGTTGTCCAATACATAGGGATTTCCAGCAGTTCCATTTCCGTATAATGATATGTTTGCAATCTGGGCGTTGTCAAATGCATACAGTGGAGTGTAAATGCCCATGTTGTAATCATGCATCAATGAAACATTCTGGCCTGGCATGAAGTATGCATTCATATAATTGCTCAGCAATGCCTGTGCGGTATACTGCCCGGATGGAAGGGTAAAGCTATATTTACCAGATAGTGAAAGGGGCGCCCATTGTGCATTTGATGCGTTAAATGTATTGCCTTCAGATACAAACATAAATGCGTTTGATGGTGCTACCATGCCACTGTAATGCGTCATTGCATTGCTGCCGGATATATTCCACATGCCATAGACAAAAGAAGGCCCCGGTGTTAAATATGCTGTGTCATTGGCCCATGAAACTGCTACACCTTCTGAAGTTTCTCCAGTTTCAGAACCAACATCGTATGCAGATGGTACGTTCACATAGCCTTTGCTGCCCTTGTACATGAGATTCATTGTCGCGTTGACGTTATATACAGATGTGGTGCTTCCTCCACCTGGCCCTCCAACCATGATTTCAAAATCATAGGGTATAAATCCGGTAGGGGTTATCTGTGTACCGCTTGCGAGGTATTCAGGAGCCTTTGCAGTAAATGTGGAGGGCTGCCCGTATGTGGAATTAAATATAGCATAATCATATGACCCGGACTGGACATGGTTACCGCTCATTATGGAATAGTTGAAAAACACTGCGCTGTCCCTGTCTACAACGGTTGAGTTCAGGTATAGATTAAGTGAGAATGGAGTTGTCACATGGATAGTCGGGCCTATGGCATAGTAAAACGTTGGTGCACAGAGTATTCCGCCGTATGAATGGAACACATTGCTGCTAATTGAAACGGCAGGGGACGAGAAATTCCATATATTCGTAAGGAACTGAACTGTCTGTGTCCTCTCCGAATAGAATGCAACGTTCTGTGTCCAGAAAGTATATGTTGAATTGCCAAACAGTGTAACATTGGTTAGAACTGAATTCAGCTGGAAAGTTTCACTTGTTGGCCCATCATTCAGCAGATAAAACTGGCTCATGTTTTTTATACCTATAGAAGCCATTACACTGGGTGTTGTTAAGTTATAGCCCACAAGTTTCCCGGATACGTTTTTAGTTCCATAGAACCCTATTCCCATAGGAGCTGGCGCACTGTTATATGATGGTGCAATTACGCCATTATCCCGCGTGATGTTATTATAAAATGCAGGAACGCTCGCATATTTTAACGGTATCCCTTTTTCTTCAAGTTTCTTCTCAATGGCAAGCAATCTCGAATCACTATTTTGTTGCGTACTCTGATGAGATACGGCAGGTGTAGCTGCCGGTGCTGTTGTTCCCTGTGATGTAACAACAGCGAAAGCTAGAGCAACAAATATTATAGCTACCACAATCGCTAATAGTTTCTTCATAAAAATAAAACGTTTCAAAGTATAAAAATTTTACTTAATAACTATTTAGCACGATAATCATCATTATAAAAATTTAAATACAACCTTAACAACATTGTATATTCCTTAATTATTTCTACATTATAGGTATATCATATTATGAACCAGAAACTTGAAGAAGCAATTGCTGGACTGAGGTGCGTTAATAAACCGGTTAAGCAGATAGCAAAAACACTTGGGATAAAAAAAGATGCAATTGAAAAAATAATAAAGGACTGGATAATGGATACAGACCCATACATAAATGAGCTCATAGGGGAAAGAAAAGTAAATAACATACCTGATGCCAATGAAATGAAACTTCTTGTTAAAATGGCTCCTGGTGATCTTCTAGGTGATAAAAGGATTCTGGATTACATTGCAAAAAAAAGAAATGATCACCATGACAGATTTATGGATTGTATAAGGTATAAAATAAAAATTATGCTTGAAAACAAAAAATAAAAAATAATAAAAATTATCCTACTTCTTCCATATTCTCTATATCTTCAAATTCTGAGTTTTCTATTATTCCCTCTTCCTTCACTTTATTCATTCCTTTCATAATTGCCATTCCTATGCCAACAACTATAAGATTCAGTAGCAGTGCAAATACGCCTATATAGACAAAATGGAAGTCTGCATATAAGGAACTTTTGAAGTCAAGCTCTGCCAGCATAACTATTGTTGTTGTCAATCCCACAGCCCAACCTGCTGCTACGGGGTACTTATTCAGTTTTCTTGTGAAGAGTGCCAGGTATACAGCCGGAAGGGTTTGCATTATGAAAGCCCCGCCAATTGTCTGCAGGTATACTATTTCCCCTGATGCTGCTGGTACCAGAGAGAATATAAGGGCAGCTATAATTACAACGATAACCAGTACCCTTGATAGGTTTGTCTGGGTCCTTTCAGATGCATTCGGATTTATGTATTCAACATAAACATTCCTTGTAAGCAGATTGGCAGATGCCAGAGCCATAATGGATGCGGGAACAATACTCCCTACTACAACTGCAGCGAAAGCAAAAGCAGTAAAGGAGGCAGGGAACAGATCAAGTACCAGGCGTGGCAGAGCTTCACTGCTTACTTTCGGGTATCCATTGAAATAGACCACTGCCATTATTCCTACTATAGCTACAAACATTAGCAGTACATTGTAAAGTGGTAGTAAGGAAGCGTTTCTCCTTATGGTTTTAGAATCTTTAGCTCCCAATGTTCCGGTAATTGCATGCGGATAAAGGAATAATGCCAGTGCTGAACCAAGGGCAAGTGTGGTATAGCCCACATCTATAACTGGAGAGATATTCAGTAGGTGCGGGCTTATTGTTGCTGCTTTCCCGAATATTGCACCGAATCCTCCTAGTTTTATGGGTATGTATATTATAATAACTATAACGGCTACCCATATAATGGCATCCTTCAATATTGATGTAAGTGCCGGCCCCCTTAAACCGCTGACAAATGTAAATCCTGCCACAAGAATGAAAGCAATTATCAGGCTTACTGTTATAGGAAGAGACAGTGATGCAAGTACATACTTGATTCCTGTAATTTGCAGTGCTATATATGGCAGTTCTGCAAGGACTCCTGTAAGTGCTATGATCATTGCCAGCGACCTTGATGAAAATCTGTCTTTCACAAAATCGGAAGCTGTGATATATCCACGCCTTTTTGAGACATTCCATAATTTGGGCATTGTTCCATATACAATTGGATAAATCATTACACCATATGCTATGGCGAACATTGCGAAGGCCCCGCCACCAATATGAGCTGTTGCTGCTGCGCCAGGAACGGCTATTAATGTATATGCTGTGTATAGGTCACCGCCCAGCAGGAACCACATTACCACAGTTCCAAATCTCCTTCCTCCAAGGCTCCATTCTCCCTTGGCATCCATATCTGCCGGTTTTCTCCAGAAATATGCCATGTAACCGGCAAATAGCACTATTACTATGATAGCAAAGAATAAAGCAAGGTCAAGATCTGTAAACATCAGTGCACCACCTTCCTTTTCTTTTCACTGTTCTCTATAAAATAAACAGTTGACGTCAGGGCTGCTGCTATGAATATCCATACAAGTTGATACCAGTAAAAGAATGGTATCCCACCAAGCTCCGGTTTGACCCTTGTATATATAGTTACCCCGGCTACCATAAAAATGTATGGTAAAGCCAATAGTATAAATTTCAATATCGGATTCATTAAAAGGTTTACTGTTCAATAATATATAAATATTTCTATTAATGCATCAATAAAGCTTTATTTATCAAATAATAAAAATTATGTATTTTTTTTATAATATTTAAGATATTATATTTATTGCTGTTAAATTTATATAATATTAAAAAAATAACTACATAAATATTATTAAATAGTGAAATTATCAAAATATTAATAATTTTCTAGATAAGTGGTAACATTAACCATGGGAAGTGTATTTATTGCCTCAATTCATTTCCGGCTATTGCATATCAGAATATAGTTAACGGCAATATAGCATTGAAATAGAAATAGGAAAAGGCTATGTTCTCTGAAATATAATTTAAAAACTGGAAGTAAATATTTATTTAACTCTATTTTATTATCATAATGTGAAAGATATATATGTCGATAAAATTCAGGCAATACGCGAATTTTTAAAAGAAAAAATAGGGGAAAAACATGCAGTTCTGGGAATAAGTTCCGGAATAGACAGTTCCCTAGTACTGACATTGCTGGCAACTTCCATTGACAGGAATAAAATAAAGGCCATATTCATGCCTGATAAATACACAAAACCGGATGACTATGAAGATATTAAGAAACTTTCAGAATCAACCGGTTTAGATATTATTACAGTAAATATAGAAAGCGTACTTGAATCATACAGAGCATTACTTGATACTTCAGATAAAAAACTTGAGGGGAACATAAGGTCCAGAATCAGGGCAAACATACTTTATTACCACGCTAATTTGCTGGGAGGGCTTGTAATAGGAACAACAAACAGAACAGAATACTTACTCGGTTACTACACAAAGTATGGCGATGGTGCCTGTGATATTGAACCCATTGAAGGACTTTTCAAAACAGATGTGTGGAAAATTGCATCCATTTTGAAAGTCCCACAATCCATAATAGACAAAAAACCATCGGCAGGCCTGTGGGAAAATCAATACGACGAAGATGAACTCAAAATGGATTATCATGAAATAGATAGGATACTTTCGGATATATTTGATAATCATACACTTAATGGAAAATATGAAAAACTCATGGAACTATACCTGAAATCAATGCACAAAAGAGAACTCCCAAAGGCTATGAATTGAGATGATTATTTCCCCGGTCACATATGATTATTATGAAATAAGCTTCATATTGATTGTTGCGGCTTTTTCCATACCTATATCTAGAAAAGCTTCAATGGTTTATATACCAATACTCATAGTAATGGGATTAATTTTCGGCCCTTTGCTGGGGTTCATAAAGCATAGTTTTGCAATATACATGTTATCGTCCTTTGCCACCATAGGCGTAGGAATGCTGGGGTTGGTGATTATCCTGTATTACGAGTCACATAATTTCAGCCCTCGCATCCTGAGAAAATATTTTTACAAGATCGCAGCCCTGGATACGATAGGCATGGTTGTCACGGCTGTGGGTGCAGGAATATTTTTCTCGTTATTGACCGGGGCGCCTATGATTATAGGCTTTATATTTGGAGCGATAATATCTCCAACAGACCCTGCATCCCTTATTCCAACATTCAAAAAACTGAATATTAGGGACGATATCTCCGGGACACTGATAGGTGAAAGCCTTTTTAATGATCCACTTAGTATTATTCTTTTAAGCATCGGCATAGGAATTCTTGCTCCCGATGTTTCTTATTCATCTTTTTTCACATTGCTTACGTCCCATGTAGGGCTTGTTCTTGGCTCCGGTTCGTTCCTCTTGCTTGAAATTGCAATCCCAGCGGCTGTTGGAATTGCCTTTGGGTTTTTCATAATTTACCTTAACAAATATTTTAATTTTGAATCACTGTTAATAGCCCTCACACTGGGTATAGTATTGTTCGAATTCACATCCCTTGAAGCAGTTGGAATAACACCGTTCCCGGCAATAATTGCCACGGGGGCAATAGTCGGAAATTTTTCTGATAAAAGCATATTCTGGAACAGGGAAACAAATTTTAATGAAAACCTATCATTTATGGCACAATCTATAATATTTATCCTGCTCGGGAGCATACTTACCAGAACCCAGATATTCAATTATATTATATTCGGATTTATTATTTCACTCATAGTAATATTTGTGGTAAGGCCTGTTGCCGTATTCATTTCAATAGGGTTGGCAAATATGGGAAAGAATACAATAAAATTTGATACCAGGACAAAGGCGTTTATGTCGCTGGTAGGGCCAAGAGGTGTTGTTCCTGTGGTTCTTTCAACAGTCCCATTTGTACTTGGGCAGGCAAACCATATCCCACTTTTAATAGAATATGGAACAATAATTTATGCCTCTGTTTCATTCGTCGTCCTTATATCAATAATATTGCAGACCATTTATGTCCCCTATGCCGGCAGGCTGCTTCTGGGAGAAAGAAAACATTAATAGGATAAAATTTATACTGGATATGGCAATACAGCAATCAGGGCT
>JAJZZW010000113.1 GCA_021797385.1 Thermoplasmata archaeon
CATTATTATACATCTCATCCACTGAACTCACCTTTTCCTCCTCATATAATTTTTTTTTAAAATTTCATTTGCTATGGTCATTTCACCTATTATTGATTTAAGATTTTCAACTTCTTTAACTAAAGCCTTATCAGGATCCTTCCCTTCCAGACCCTTTCTTCCACCTTCCAAGAACTGCTCCTTCCATTTATAGAACATTGATACTGCTATTCCATGCTCCCTGCATATCTCTGCTATTGTAATGTTAGGGTTCTGGAATGATTCCATTATAATACTGTATTTCTCCTCAGCTGTATATAATCGTCCCGGCATTTACATTACCTCCCTTATATATTTATATAAATTATTCATTATATATATCTCTTTACATGTGTATAAGTTTAAACTATCCATAACCATCCCTGTTATCTTCAGATGGAAATATAAAATGGATGAGATCACAATAGCATAGGAATTAAGCGAATGCTAATCTAGTCGAACAGATTCTTTGATATATGGCACATATAGGAAATTGTATCTGTGCCCTTTATGCATATCTGTTCAGTTTTAATTGCCTTCATAAGCAACATTTTAATAACACAAGTGCATATAAAATTTCGTTTTATCCGTATTCCTTTAAATTCCTATTTAGTTGATACCTAAATAATATATTATGGCACAAGGTTATTAGTAATGATAACTATACCCGTGACCATACTCTCTGCCCTCAAGGTATCATTAATCACATCTTCCTATATCCTTGCGAACATCGCATTCGACTATTTAAGCCCAGTTGGATATTCCAGCCCGGTTCGGGCAATGTTTACTGACCAATTTGGTCTTTTTGGCGCCGGAACAATAAGTACAATCGCATATGGAATCATAAGTCCTATATTGATAGTTGTCGGCTAGTTATGGATAATTGTTCCATTCAGCCTTGCATGCGTACGTGCAAAATACAGGGATTAATATTGTGTACAATTGAAAGAAGCTCATGAGGTGTAATCATTCTCCCAAGTGGCTGTTATTGAGTTATGTGGTTTGTGCTTTCAGAACGAAAGCACCACGTACCCATTATTAACATAATGTGAAATCTGTTCTCCAGCCGGAAGCAAAACTACGCCGAGTTTCTTCAGCTGTTCTTCCACATTATATATTTTGGCGATACCTATACAGGCGGAATCCACGGCATTTGCCTTGATCAATTTATCAAAATGATCCTTTATCTGGTCATCAAGTTTAAGTATATAGCCTTCGCTTGCCCCGTAGAACAAAACCTTAACATCTTCGTACCTGTTTTTCTCTATTGCCCTGGAAGCCGTGGCAATTCCAAGATCAGCTTTATCCTTATCCTTTTCTCCGCTTATTATTAGAAACAATACTTTTGACATCATACCAACATTATGTTATACATATTAAGGATTACCGAACATTCTATGGCGATCATTAACTGTTATTTCATTTGCAAAACAATTGACAGAGAATCCCAATATCATTGTTTCCATAAACGAAATTATATAATGAGCATTACACCCCACAGAAATTTGATTCGAAACATTGAATATTTAGGTGCCCAGAGCGTATTTACACGTAAAATTTCCAACACTCAATGATCGCCATAGAACTAATCACAAAGTTTTAATATTAAATATAGATTATAATTATAAGGAGGGTTTCAGAGAAATCAGATAATATTGTATTCTATTTAAAACGATTTCTGTTTTATCAGTCTCAGGAACGATGGAAACAATGGTATTTGATGAAATATCCAAAAGAATTATTCGCGATTTTCAATGGACAGGTGGTGAAAAAGTAAAGGATACATTCAATCTGTCAATATACAGGATAGCAAAAGACATTAATGTTCATCCTAAGATTGTAGAGAACAGGCTGAAATATATGATGGAGTTAGGTATAATTCGTGATGTTAAATATTATGCTGTTGACAGTTATATGCCATGGAGCCGGTATTTTATTCTCATTGCCGGTTCCATAAATATACCTGAAGGCATTAAGGAGCACTTTTGTGAGTTTCCGTTTATAGAACGCACAATATTTGGATCGCTCTTCAGGTACTCCCAACCATCTAATGGATTAATGACTATACGCGAATTCTGCAGCATCTCGGTTATAAGCCCGAACGGCGAAAATGTGGAGGATAAGGTTAAAATAATAAAAAATTTTTGTAGGGTTCCTCTTAAAATCATTTCTATAGTACGGGATCAGTCTGAAAATGGCAAATTATTGGATGAAAAGGATCTACGCATTGTTTATGCAATTCTAAAACAGTCGCCAATGAAAATAAACATTAATAAAATGGCACAGAGCATGAACATTCCTCTCAGGACATTGAGAAGGCATGTAAATCGCCTGTTGGAAGAGGGGGTTATATATGAGGAGGTATCATTGGATACAAGTAAGTGCAAGGGAATACTTTTACCCAGCGCAATAATGGAGGGACATATTGACAAATGGCTTCCTATGATATTGCGCTCAAAACTTCTAAGCAATTTATTATTGCTATACAAGAATTTTGCCACATATTCTTTTTATATTTTTAGTACTGATACATTCTCTCTCATGGACGAGCTTGCATCAGAGCTTATGAAAATCAATAGTGATGTACTTCTATCTTATAGAAATGGATCATACAATAATCCTTTCGTGCATTACCCATGGAATATGAAAGAAATAGAGAATGAAAACGAGGAAACTGAAATTAAACAGGTATAAATGTATGTGAGAAATAAGAGAGCTCTTTCTATACAAGTAAAAATGCTTGGTGTCTGTGATAGTGTAATATATTTACAATACCTTTGCATTTATCCGGAAAACAACCCTGATTTATAGTCCTTTATGAGAATTTTAAGGCAGAACGGAATCGATAAGATAGGCCATAGATGGAGCGGGATGCACACCAGGCGAAGAACAGGAAGATCACAGACAGCAAAAGAAATGGGAACGTTTGGTGCACTCAAGGCATTCCTTTCCAATATGGAGAATAACTATTACAGTGAGAATGTTATTTTAGGGATTGATTTCATGAAGGAGTTCTCATCCATCATAGGGGAGGAAATGGATCAGGCATGGTGACTCATAAGGCTCAATCCATGAGATCCAACATGCGAAATGACAGGAGGAGAATGCCTGTTCTGCATGATCTTGTAAAGATTCTTGAAACACACAAGGAATTACCTGCAGAGGAACTGAGGGTATGGATAGAAGCAATCAAGATCTAAGACTATTTTGACGACATATGGTTATATGGTGTAGAATCACCAGGACGTTATAATCCAGCATTGAATGCCGCAGGAAATATCATAAAATCTAAAAAATGGCACAATTCAGCACTCAATGTACCGTACTACTTAAAATATATAATTGTTGATTATTAAAATATGTTAAAAATTAAATTTAAAACAAGACGCAGCATGTTAAGCCTGGCCCTTATTATTATAGTTGCATTTTTTATGGTCGCCAACATCCCACCAGCAATGTCCGGTGCCGGGGCAATGCCACATCCGGCACTAAACTCTCCGGCAGCGCCGGTATGGGGCTTCCAGGGGGCATATATGAACTATACCGTGACAATGACTAACAATACAGACAACATTACTCACTCCATCAATGGATATGAACAGTTTAATATCGTCTCTATTGGTCCAAATGGGAATTTTACTGTAGATGTATCGACAAATCTCACCTCCGGAAATTTCATCTTTGGGGCACAGCAATCCCCCTTTAACGGGACATTCAATACTCCTCCTGGAAATTTTCCTGTTTTGAATGCAACGGATATGTATAGTCTAAATACCGGCAAACTACCCCCGTCTATATTTCCTCCCAATATGACAGTAAAGACCGGTGTTACGGTTACTGTACCGGCAGGTAAATATGTAGCTGACGAAATATCAGGAAATAATATACTAGGTTCGAATTCATCATTAAAATTTTTTGTGGATAAAACTTCCGGCGTTCTTGTATATATGCATCTCAACGCTTCAGTAGTGGTGAGGGTGCAACCACAACAAGTGTCAGAGTACATGAATTATAGCATGTCTCTTTCCAGTACAAATATTCCCATGGCCACAGGGTCAAATGGGTTCTTAGTAGGGGACGTGTCACCAGGTGGAGCCAAAGTTATGGTAGATGGTACCCCGGTCCCGGTTTTTAACGGGACATTCAATACGTCACTTGCGCCAGGGGAATATTATATTACCGCCGTCATGAATGGATACCGTGAAAACATAACAACTGTTTCCATTACACAGGGGAAAAACACACACATAAGCATTACCATGTTAAGGCTAAAAAATTCATTTACCATTTCAGGAGATGTTACACTGAGCCCGGTGCCCTCTCAAAAACTTTATGTGATATCTGTATTTGTAGGTGGTTCGCCTGCATATGTCAATCCGGTAACAGACCAGTATAGCATAAATGTTCCTTCAGGAACATATAGAATATCGGCATTCTATCCCGGATATACGCCACAGGTATCAACTGTCAGCATAACCTCCTCGAAGACTATTAACTTCACACTACAAAAGCAGCCCAGCCCAACCTCTGTCATGAAAAATAACGATACAAGTGTAACCGGCTATAACGTAACAATATCAAAGATAATCAATGGCAAAGGTTTAATCGCAGTAAATTTCACAGCATCGAAGAATGGATCAATTTCAGTAACGCTTCCATATAAGGACATGAAAAATCTTACACCTTTGCAGGTACTTAACAGTTCAGTCTACATTAATGGGGTTAAGGACAAAAACTTCACTATAGCATTTTCATCTAATTTCACGGTTGTTCTAACAGTTTACAATATTCCTGCTGGAGACCCCATGCTTTATTGGCTTTACAGTCCATCAGCCCTTATCCCATCAACGTCGCATCCGGCGAAAATCCCACTACTTGACTATGCCATAATAGGGGGTGTTGTTGTCGCCACTGCCATAATAGGTATTGTAGCAGTAGAAAGGAAGAAGAAATAACTCCCTACCGGGTTTTTACATGATAATGTAATTGTTTTACTGTAAATTTATAGTTTATTACCTACATTTTTATATTATTATTAATGAACTTGAGTATCCAGCTTTTTGCAAAGGTCAGGCTGGATGACAGTTTCTCAAAGCATTGCTTAATCCTCCTTTTCAGATCATATTCAGAATTTATTGCAGAGATGGATACAGCCCTCTTTACACTTTTCCATATGAATTCTATGGGATTAAGGTCTGGTGAATAGGGTGGAAGGAATATTAGTTTTATATTCAATGACTCTGCACTCTCCTTCACGGCCTTTGAATGATGCGACCTGAAGTTGTCCAGTATAACCATAATAGGCTTTTCAGGATTGGATTTTCTTATGCTCTTCAAAAACAGGATAATGTTCTCCTTCTTAGAATGGTCCTGGAATCTTACAACGCTATTTCCATTGAGGGAATAGAAGCCGAAGGTGTTTGCCCTGTACTTTGAGGTATCCTTAATGATCTCCGGTTTCCTGAATGACCATAACCTGACAGTATTTGCTGTTGTCTGTGGTGCAGACTCATCAAAGAAGCCGATTATGGATCCTTCCATTGATATATTTCCTAAGTTTTTTTTAAAGCATTTTCTGCATCTTTAGGTCTACGTTTATCATGAGGGTATGGCTTCGCATGCCTCATGCCCATCTTCTTCAGTATGACCCATACCTGCTTCATTGTATATTCTATTCCAAATTCATTTCTTATAATATCCCTTACCTGTGCTGTTGTGTACTGTCCTTTCTTAAGCCTATCTTTCAAAGCGTTTCTCTGTTCCTCTGACATCTTTGATGGCCCCTTTCCTGCATATCTCGGTATAAGGCCCTTATATCCTTCATTATTCCATCTCCTCTGCCATATATAGCCAATCATCTTTGTTATGCCGATTCTCTTCGAAGCCTCTTCGACAGAATCACCATCGTATCTATATTTCACGAAAAGGAGTCTTTTCAGCATCTTTGTGCTTCTTTCAAGGCTTTTTATTAACCTGTTCAGATCATCTTCTGACATCCTTCTCTCGATGGGATACATCTCTTTTTTGGTCATAAAAATATAATACTTATAAGTATAATAATGTTAGTAATTAACTATAATATGTTGAGGTTTCCAGAATACGCTTCTATAGCATCATCACCAATAATCAGTGCATAATCTGCTGTTTTCAAAAGACTGCCAGGGTCAGAATATTTTGATTCTGAGATTTCATATGATAATCC
>JAJZZW010000114.1 GCA_021797385.1 Thermoplasmata archaeon
CAGAGAACAGAGGGTAGTGCTTCAATATAAACTTTAATACTTTTAGATTCAAAATGTGCAACAATTTGAGGGGCAACAAACCACTGGTTTCCTGTTACAGACATTTTAATTCCATCTGTATGCCCGAAAAAGTCAGAAACCATATCAAATCCTGGAGAAGCGAATTTCATAATTAACGATATTACAAATATATAAATAGATTATTTCCTCTTTGTAAAAAACCTTGTGACTTGCCGCAGTATGTATCATATTGCAAAATCTGCCTTTATATTATGTACTTACATCGGGTTCATCGGGTTCTTCAGAGGTGCAGCATTTACCTTTTCCGAGATATATCTCTTTGATAAGGGTATAGTCGTTTTATATTTTTCATTTATCTTTTAATGTTATACTGCATGTTATTCAATGCGGAATTATTATAACGGGCTATTATACAAACAGGGGCACAATTGCCACATTAATATGTTCTCTCGTTTACTTTTACCGGAACATTCAAAATTTTGACAGCTGGCAATCTTGATTATGCCCTTATATAGTTAATTATTACTCCCATATGCTCTTATGATTTAGAATGAATACCCGGGTAAATAGAAAGAAATGCTCAGAAAAAATAGGAATCTTCAAAATTTAAGTGTTCTACGGAAGGAAATCAAATCAAATAAGAAATTCAGTGATCTTCCTTTCAGCCTCTTGATTTCTTTGCACACTAACAATTATTTGTTAAATTTTATTATCATTATAATTTATTAATCACTGATTTAGAATATAATAAATTCCAAATTATATCATAAATGCGAAATTGCAATTATAAATTCGTATTCTGTAGTAAATTTGACTGTATTCGACCTCAATGTTCAGTAGGTGGTAAATTTCTGGTGAAATTTTGAAATCTTGTGGTTATATTATGAAATCTAACAAAATATAGTATTTTTCGTTTTTTTTTGATTTTTTATACAATAATAATAACGTATTTATACGTTAAATGTATATACGAATTACAGGGTGAAAGTATGGTACAAAGTAAATTACAGGCTGTAAATTCAGTTGAGGATGAGGAGAATAAGAATGTAATAGTGAGAACATACATGGGTAGACCCAGCAAATTGCATGAAAATCAGATGTGCACATTGAAAAACTGCATAGAGGAGAAAAAAGTTTGTACCGTGCGGGAAATCCAGAAATATATAGAAGAGGAATTTGATGTGACATATTCTTCTAAGGAAGTAAGAGAAATATTGAGGAAATTTAATTTAAATTATTATCCACTGCTCAGAAAATATACATATGCCAGTTATTATGATGAAAAAATTATTAAGAAGTTCGATTTTTAAATTATATTTTTAACTTAAAGGTATTAATAACGTTAAATGGCTAAATTGCATTGCTCCTTTTTTCATAGATAATATTTTATGTAGATTTGCAAGAAATGTGATTTTTATTCTGAAGAAAATAAATTTTTTGCAGCACGTTTTTGAATATTATACATAATATGGAAAATAATATTTTTATAATATTGTGATAAATTACTGGCAATGAATATATATGAGTACATAAAATCAAACTTCACTGCGGTGGGCCACAGGGGACTTCCTTCAAAATATCCTGAAAATACTATGGAATCGTTTCAAAACGCATTCAGATTTACGGATGTGGTCGAACTCGATGTACATTTAAGCAGAGATAATGAAGTATTCGTCATACATGATTTTAATCTGGAAAGACTTGCTTCGATCAATAGAGAAATAGAGAGCATGACATCCAGTGAAATTGAAGGGGTACGGATTGGGGACCAGAAAATTCCCAAATTAAAGGATTTGCTGGAAGCTTTCAGAGAAAAGTATTTTCTTGTTGAGTTAAAAACTGTACATGACGATGGCTATATTATTAAGAATGACCTCCCAAGGTATACTCTTGATACTATTAAGGAAGCAGGGATGGAAAATCATGTATGCATTATATCATTTGACCCCTTTGCTATACGAAAGGCAAGGGAATTTAATGAAACTATTATGCTCGGCCTTGATTATGACAATCATTCGGAAAAGTATATGGGTAAAATAGATTGCGATGATTTAAGATCTATGGATGTTACATTGTACCTCCCTGAATTCAAACAGGAATATATTGATAAATTTATAAAAATACACGATAAGGGCTTCTGCGTATTGCCATGGACGGTAGATAGTGTTCAAAATGCAGAAAAAGTAAGGCAGGCCGGATTAAACGGATTTATTACCAATAGGGTGGATTCTTTATCTACCAATGTCCATTGACTGGAAAGCCCACTATATCCCCATAAGAAAAATATTAATGCTTTTAGCTATTAAGTTCTTATGGATAACTTCTGGGATATGAAGGCAAAGGAAATAATGCAATCATTCAGTGAAGATAAAAATTATGAAAAGTGGAAAAAAGATGTTTTGGATCCCTGGAATAAAAAGACCGGTTATACCGACAAACCCAGGGAAAATTCATCATCAATGCTGGTTAAGGATCTCTACATGGCCGGTGATTTGCCTGTCGATGCTGAGAGCCGTATCGGCAATCCCGGTGAATACCCGTTCACACGTGGAATATATCCAAACATGTACAGGGGAAGGAACTGGACCATGCGTATGTTCTCTGGCTTTGGTACACCTGACGATACAAATAAAAGACTAAAATATTTAATTGAAAATGGCGAAACCGGTCTGAGCATTGCCTTTGATATGCCCACGCTTTATGGGTATGACTGCGATAGCAAAAGAGCTGAGGGCGAAGTAGGGAAATGCGGTGTTAATGTTTCATCGCTACATGACATGGAAAGAATATTCGATGGCATAGACCTCGCAAAGGTAAGCACATCCATGACGATAAATGCCCCTGCAGCAATACTTACTGCAATGTACTTCGTACTCGCAGAAAAGAATGGCACACCACTGGATAAAATTTCAGGAACAGTACAGGCTGATATACTCAAAGAATACATAGCACAGAAAGAATGGATGTACCCGCCGGAAGCGCATCTGAGGCTGATCAGGGATATGCTGACCTATTCAACCGAACATGTTCCCAAATGGAATTATATAAGTGTCTCCGGATATCATATAAGAGAAGCAGGATCCAGCGCAGTCCAGGAGCTTGCTTTCACACTTGCTGATGGGTTTTACTATATTGAGATGGGCATAAATGCAGGACTCAATGTGGATGATTTTGCACCGAGAACATCATTTTTCTTCAATTCCTCCATTAACTTCTTCGAGGAAATTGCCAAATTCAGGGCAGCAAGACGCATATGGGCAACGGTGCTTAAGGAAAAATACCATGCAAAGAATCCGAAAAGCATGGCATTAAAATTCCACACACAGACATCCGGTTACACACTTACATGGCAGCAGCCACTGAACAACATAGTCAGAACAACAATAGAGGCCATGGCAGCTGTACTGGGAGGCACCCAGAGCCTGCATACCAATTCTTATGATGAAGCATGGGCACTTCCCACTGATGATGCCGTTAAAGTTGCGCTGAGGACGCAGCAGATAATAGCAGAGGAAACGGGGATAACAGATGTTATAGATCCACTCGGCGGATCCTATTACCTTGAAAGGCTAACATGCGAAATGGAAATTGAGGCATACAAATATTTCTCAGAAATTGAGAAGATGGGGGGGATACTCAATGCAGTAAAGGCAGGGTATCTACAGAAGGAAATAGCCGACACCTCCTATAAAAAACAGCTCAGAATAGAAAGAGAGGATGACATAATTGTCGGAGTGAACAAATATGTTGACAAAGATGAAAAACCCATAAACACTTTGAAAATTACTGATGTGGCCGAGAATGGACAGATCAGGAGCCTGGAGGGTATCAAGAAGAAGAGGGATGAATCGAAGGTTTCCAGATCCCTCGAGAATCTGCATAAGGCAATGGAGGATGATAGCATAAACCTCATGCCATATATAATGGAATGCGTAAGAAATTACTGCACACTGGAAGAAATATCAAATGTAGGGAGGGAGATATTCGGTGAATGGAAAGAACCAAAAATATACTGAAGCGCCTGTAAAGGTTCTGCTGGCAAAACCTGCAATAGATGGGCACGATCGTGGCATATTTGTCCTGGCAAAGGCGTTCAGGGATGCAGGAATGGATGTCATCTATGCTGGCCTTTTGCCAACTCCGGAGGAAGTAGTCGATACAGCCATAAACGAGGATGTGGATGTGATAGCCCTTAGCCTTTTGAATGGAGCACATATGACAGCATTCAGAAATGTTATGGAAATACTCAGGAAAAAGGGAGTTAATGATATCGCAGTGGTCGGGGGTGGAATTATACCTGATGAGGATAAACCCGCACTTGAGAAAATGGGAATAACTGGAAACTTTGGTCCGGGAACTCCCCTCAACGTTATAATAGATCATGTAAGGGCAAGAGCCGGGGAAATAAGGAAATTGAGAGCGAATGAATACTGAAATCCTGGTACAGGGCATATTGAGAGGGGATTACAGGGCAATAGCCAGATCCATATCCCTGATAGAAAATTCTGGCTATAAAGTCAGAAAGGATATAATCAGCAGGATATACAGATACGGCAGTGCAAAGATTATAGGGATTACCGGACCACCGGGTGTTGGCAAAAGTACTGCAATAGCAAACCTTGCTCCATCGCTCGCTGTCCATGGAAAGGTTGCAGTCCTTGCAATAGACCCGGCAAGCCCGTTTTCTGGTGGTGCTATACTGGGAAACAGGATAAGAATGCAGGCAGCCCTGAGCAGCAAGGGGATATATATGAGGAGCACATCCAACAGGCTTTACAACGGTGGCCTGTCAGAATACACCTGGGATATTATAAAGGTGCTGGAAGCCGCAGGCAATGATTACATAATACTGGAGACCGTTGGATCCGGCCAGGCAGATATTGACATCATGAATATTGCAGATGTGACATGTGTATTTCTTGCACCCGGCCTCGGGGATGAAATACAGGCAATAAAATCCGGTATAATGGAAATAGGAGATATCTTTGTAATTAACAAAATCGATCGTGAAGGATCATATCTGGCGATAAAGGATATAAGGGAATCTCTCAACATGAGCAATAAACTTGAAACTCCGGTCATAGGAGTTAACTCACTTACAGGGGAAAACTATGATGAGCTGGTAAAAAATATACTGGAAATTAAGAATAAGAATCCACGTGAGAAATATTACAGAAAACTTAAAATGGTCGTCATGGAAGCTATTTATGATGAATATTCGGACTATGTGGATGGCATAGAATATGGAGATAATTCTCTGGATGAAGACCCCTATACCCTGGCGGAAGAGATACTGGGAAAGAATAGTAATAATTTACGTAAGATAAAAAGCCGGCAACAGGAGTACTAGAATAATGAGTAAAAATGGCAATTATTACAGTTTTCCTTTTCCCATGAACTAAAAAAAACTGTATGCCAGGCGTTAACGTAAACTTTTAGTACTCATAATTTATATTTGAAATATGTACAGACCGTTAAAATATTACTCTGATGAGTTTATGAAGAATATCAACAACAGGGCCAGGGAGATAATGAGTTACATGTATCCGCCGGTAACAATGTATGAAGACAATGGTTACATTGGAATTGATGCAGATCTTCCGGGATTTGACAGAAATGATATAAAGGTTACACTTGAAAAGAATGCAATAGTCATCAGGGCAGACAGAGAAATAAAACCCGATGGAAACGTATTCGAAAATCAGAGGCCAGATAAGGTTTTCAAGAGAATGTCATTGCCACTTGAAGTTGACACAGAACAGGATTTCACAGCAAAATATGTTGATGGCGTGCTTTCATTGAAAATACCTGTCAAGAATGTAAAAACAGTTAAAATTGAATAATTATTTTTAAAACCGAATGAAAATATTTCCAGAGAAAATTATTTATTTTTCAATATTAATATAAAAGATACTATATCAGCTGCCATGATGATATAGGAAATCAATGGATGAGCTCTTGAAAACAGAACCATGGCGATGAATATCGCTGATAGAAATACCGTAGCAGGAAGCTTTCTGTTTTCCTGAGCCGGCATTTCCTGTTCTTCCAGCCGCCTTTTAAGAAGAGGGAGCACATCAAGGCCCTTTTCCAGAGAGATTATGGATTTCTGTGCAAATTCATTCAATTCTTTCATGTAAAGCTCCTGCAACATGCCTTCATTATAAAGAATATCCCTTAGCACGATG
>JAJZZW010000115.1 GCA_021797385.1 Thermoplasmata archaeon
TCCTCCTTATCAAAGCCTATCAACGGCCTGAATATGGGCATTCTTATGTCCATGGAAAGTGATTTCAGGTTTTTAGGTATCTGTGATGAGACCTGCCCTATTGATTCGCCGGTAACAATTGCATCATAATTGTACTTTCTGCAAAGTACTTCCGCATATCTGTACAGCAATTCTTTGAATATTAAATTGGCATATTTCTGTGATGGATTGTTTACAATCTCGGTAATCAGCGATGTGCCATCCATTATGAATATATTCCCATTATAACCTTTTGAATATTTTACCAGGAGGTTTCTGGCTGATTTCAGCATATAAATTGTATCCGATGGGTGTGCCAGGGAGCAGAAAAGTATATCGGCGGCCATGCCTCTTTTCATTACCATGTAAGTGGCCACGGGGGAATCAATACCCCCTGAAAAAAGGGATATTGCACTGCCCTCGGACCTCAGCGGCAGTCCTCCCGGGCCATCTATTTTTTCTGTGAATGTATAGAAATTTTTATCGCGTACCTCTATGAACAGGGGTGCTTCAGGATTTTCAAGATTTACACCGGAAGATAGATTGTAAAGGGCATCACCAACCGCTATTTCCAGTTCCTTGGATGTGAAATTATGTGTTCCCTTTCTGGTGGCACGGATGGCAAAGCTTTTACCGGAAACATACTTCGAATAATGTTCAACACATTTTGAAACTATATCATCAATGCTGCTAAATGTGTATTCACGGGCTTGGGAAAAGGATTTTATGCCGAAAATACGTGGTAGTAATTCAAGGAATATGCTATCATCTGAATACAGGTATATACGACCGTCACTTTTTTTATATTTTAAATTGAAATTTTCTGGAAGTGATGAAATTATATTTTCCATGAGGGTTTTTTCCATCATTCTCCTGGTTTTATTTCCCTTCAGCCCTATTTCAGAATATCTGACAATAAACATTTATTACATATCTTTAATTTCTATTTATGTATTGCTTTCAAAAAGTATCGCTAAAATATTTAATATATAACGGTATCTGACTGCATGGAAACAATAAAAATAGCAGGATTCGGAGGAAGCTTAAGAAAAGAATCATATAACAGATATTTACTGGAAAACGCGGTAAATCTGATGCCGGAAAATTCAGAATTGAAAATACTCAGCATCAGGAATTTCCCGCTTATGAATCAGGATGAGGAGAATAATTATCCGGAAAACGTAAAAAATTTCAAGAAACAGGTAAAGGAAGCAGATGGTGTGCTTATAGTAACGCCGGAGTATAACTATTCAGTTCCAGGATATTTAAAAAATGTTCTGGATGTTGCTTCAAGGCCATACGGAGACAGCCCGTTCGATGGAAAACCGGTTGCAATAATGAGTGCGTCTATCGGGATGCTTGGTGGATCCAGGGCACAGTATCATCTGAGGCAGAGCTGTGTGTTTCTCAATATGATTCCAGTAAACACACCTGAGGTGTTTGTTACATTTGCGCCACAAAAATTTGATGAAAATGGAAAATTGACAGATGAAATGACTGCCAAATTTGCAGGACAGCTTCTTGAAAATCTCGTAAATCTGGCAAGAGACCTGAAAAAGGCTCACCACTAAATATTTTTGCATCCAATTTTCGGGAATGCACACAATAATCAGGGATTTATTGAGTCAAATTTAATAACTTTATAAATATTATTTATGAAATGATAGTAATCAAGCTCGGTGGAAGTGCAATCACAAAGAAATCAGAATATAGATCATTCAACGAATCCGTTGTTGTAAACATAGTAAAAACACTGAATGGAATTAATGATAATATGATTATAGTACATGGAGGTGGATCTTTCGGGCACATAAAAGCCAAAGAATATGGATTGCCGGGTTTTGCCAGTGAACGGACAATGAAAGGCATGAATATTGTCCATAACGATATGGCTAATCTGAACCTCAAAATTTCTAAAATTTTATACAGCAGTGGAATTTATAACATACCTCTTCCTGTATCCTCACTAGTTTATGATAATAAAAAAAATTATGCGGTATTCGGAAAATATCTGAATATGGGAATAACGCCTGTTTCCTATGGAGATACCTATATCCACGGGAATAAAATAGGAATATATTCCGGGGATAATATAGCATATGATGTTGCCAGAAGATTTCATCCCTCCGCGGTTGTATTCTTTTCAGATGTTGATGGTATTTATGATAAAAATCCTAAAACAAATCCGGATGCAAAGCTCTTGAAAACAATTTCAGGTGAATTCCAGCACGATGATGCAACGCCCGATGTGACCGGGGGCATAATGAACAAGTACAGAAAAATGAGGGGTATTTCTGATCTTGGTATACCTGTATACCTGATCAATGGATTATACCCGGAACGAATATATAATATAGGGAAGAATAATTTTACAGGAACGGTGATTTGAATGATAGAAAATAGAAAGGAAGAACATATAAACATTGCCGAAAATATGAATGTTACATCTGAACACAACTTCTGGGATGATATTCGGCTGATTCACAGGGCTTTGCCCGAAGTGGATTATGATGCAATTAATACAGGCATAGATTTTCTGGGCACCCATTTTGACTATCCATTTTTGATATCCTCCATGACCGGAGGGACTGAGAAGGCCAGAAAAATCAATGCAAATCTTGCAAAGGCAGCTGAAGAGTTCCACATCGGCATGGGTGTCGGTAGCATGAGGGCTGCCATAGAAAATAAGGATATTGCAGGAACATTTTCAGTGATAAATGATTTCAAAATTCCCGCAAAATTTGCAAATATAGGGGCACCACAACTAATAGGCCAGGATAAACCACCGATTTCTGATAAGGACATTGAATATATCTTCAATTTGATAGGGGCAAAGTATCTTATAGTGCACTTCAACTTTCTTCAGGAGATGGTACAGCCAGAAGGGGACAGGAATGCAAAGGGGGTACTTTCCAGATTAAAAGAAATTGCAAAATCGTACCCGGTAATTGCCAAGGAAACAGGAAGCGGGTTTTCCAGGGAAGATGCTCTGGATCTAAGGGATGCCGGCGTAAAGGCAATCGATGTTGGAGGTCTGGGTGGCACCTCTTTTGCAGCTATTGAATATTACAGGGCGGAAAAAATACAGAACAATGAGAAAATGCATACAGGAAAGACCTTCTGGAACTGGGGGATACCTTCACCTGCTTCTATTAAATTCTGTTCTGTGGGAATTCCAATCATAGGAAGCGGAGGAATAAGAAACGGGGAGGATATTGTAAAGTCCATAATCATGGGTGCAGATATGGGCGCAATGGCAAGAAATTTTCTGAAGGCAGCAGATACATCCTATGAAGAATTAAAATTCGAGATAAACAATATAATAAAGGATATAAAAATTTCAATGTTTCTTTCTGCGGCTTCAAATGTTCCGGATTTGAAAAACAAAAGATATATAGTATTTGATCCGTTGTATTCATGGCTTGACCAGGGTGATTGAATGGAAGAAATAAAAACGGATACAAGATGCCCTAACTGCAATGAGTTTTTGTTCTATCTCGAGGCTGATAATGATATACCATATGAGGGAAAAATAACTATACACACATACATCTGCAAGAATTGCAGTTACAGGAATGTTACGATAGAACGGCACGACAAGGATGAGCCAAAGATAATCAAATTCAAAATAAAAAATAAGAATGATTTGAAAACAATAGTTTACAGATCACCTGATGCAAGTGTGCAGATACCAGAGCTTGATGCTGAAATATCCCCCGGGATAGCTTCTACCGGATATATAACCACAGTTGAGGGAATTTTAACCAGCATAAAGGAGAAGCTCGCCATAATGGGCGATGGGGAGGATGTTAATTATTTGAGGCAGAGAATAGATGGAATACTCAGCGGGGCTGAAGAAAAAATCACGATAATTATAGATGATGATTCGGGCAAGAGCAAGATAAATAGCAGCCGGGCAGAAGTGAATACAAAAGGGTGAATTGTCTACATGTACAAAATTTAATATAGTATTTATTTTATGCCCTTTCATGATTACAATTACCAACCTTACCAAAACTTTTAAAAATTTCAAGGCTGTTAATAATTTAAATATGGAAATAAATAATGGTGAAATACTGGGACTTGCTGGATTGAACGGTGCCGGTAAGAGTACCACAATACGGGCAACTACAGGTATAATATTCCCCACATCCGGAAAAATTATGGTTGATAATTATAACATAGTGACAAATAAGGTCGAGGCTTCAAAACATATAGGATGGGTCCCAGAACTTCCAAACTTTGAACCTGATTCAAAACCCATACCGCTCCTGAAATACTATGCCGGGTTATATGGCATAAAATCTAAGGATGTTGAAAATGAGATTGTTGAACTGATGAAGAGATTTGATATATATGCATATAAAAATCGAAAACTAAGGTATTATTCCCAGGGAATGAAAAAAAGATTTTCTTTAATAGCATCCATGATGGGCAATCCCGATAATTTCCTTTTCGATGAGACACTGAATGGACTTGACCCACAGGGTGTAAAGGAAGTCCGTGACTTTATAATAGACCTTAAAAAACAGGGTAAATCTATTCTGCTTTCCTCCCATATATTATCAGAATTGCAGAATGTAGCGGACAGGATAGCAATAATGAAAGATGGAGCTATAATAAAAACGCTTACAAGGGATGACTTAAAGAATCTTGGAACAACAGGAATCAAAATCCATGTTAAAAACCCAGATGATAAGATAGATAATCTCCTATCAAATTTCGGCGAGACTGTATCCGATGGATATTATTATATTATAAAAAAGACAGAAAACGCTGATCCATCAGAAGTGAATGATGAACTTGTCAGGGCAAATTACAAGGTTGATTATATCAGCATGGAAAATGAGACTCTTGAAGATTATTTCCTTAATATGGTGAGATAAAATGAACGGCTTTCTATATGATATTAAAAGAACTTTAACAGGAAAATTCACGATTATACTTATTGTGCTTCTGGTCCTTGTCACAGCAGCCACAGCATATGGTGCCGGAAGTTCCGCTGACAGTGCTGCTCCGGCACACACCGATATTGTTTTGCCCTATGTGAATGATACCGGTGGCTTTGTACATGTAAGTGATTATGTTATAAATGGGTATGGCCAGCCAGTCACTGGTTTAAGTGTTACCTCCTCGATAGAGAATTGTACAGATCACACTTATTACAATAAAACTTACCAGTCTGAGAATGGTTATATTAATTTCACTGAATCACAAAATGTTACCTATTTTAAATATGGATATAATGCATACTACAAGGACAGTAGCCCGATAGAAAATTCGGAAGACTATATAATGTATGATATGGCTAATCCTACACGTTTACAAATGGGTCAGCCATACTCCTACATAAATCCATCAAATCCATACTACAATACATACTTTAACTATTCAAGTGAACCCATTTATGCAGTACTGCTAAAGGATAAAGCAAATCCATCGCAGGTAAGCACAATGGTGTATATTCCCCATGCAAACCATACAACAGGTAATTATCCATTATATATTTCTCAAAATACGTCGTCATCAGGTATATATGGAATAAGCAAGTATAATATAACTGCAAATAGTGTAAAAGACACTTCAAATACAGGCATATTTATCTATACCCCTCATTTAACTCCAGCCGATCGTAATACTTATGTAAATATATATATTACAAATACAACAGGAGCAGTGATGGTAGCATCAATGTCAGATATATCGTTTGAATACACATATGCCAAGCCAGGGACATTACTTCAAAATGATCTGGCATTATTTTTCGGAATACTATTGATTCCAATCATGGCTATATTTTCGGCCTATTTTTATTACAGCAAGGATAAGGCCTCAGGAGTAATGGAATCGATAATAGCAAGACCCATTACAAAAGGAAAATTAATGATCTCAAGGCTGACCGGCAATTCCATAAGTTTCCTTGTAGGACTCCTCATATCCTTCGGACTTGCAGATATAATACTGGAATATTATACAGGTTTTTATCTGTCAACAGGCACATTTGCAACAATGCTGCTGGGCTATCTCGTGGAAGCCATAGGTTTTGCGGGTATGATGTATCTGGTAACACAGTTTGCGAAAACACAGGGTATCATACTCGGGATTGGGATAGGGTTGTTGTTTATTCTTGGATTTATGTGGACAACCATAACTGAGGCATTATTGTTTGAACTCCATATAA
>JAJZZW010000116.1 GCA_021797385.1 Thermoplasmata archaeon
AATAATACAATATGTTTGCACGGATTCTGGACCTTATATTTCCTTCAAGCTTTTTATCATTTGAATCCAGTACCTTTCTATAGGATTCTACTATAGACTCAATATTGATTTCCTCTATTCTAATCCCAGTAGACTTTGATAATAACTGTACATGTTCATAATCCTCCTTTTTTGTGAATTTGTCCGGCATGAACACTGCCTTGATCTTATCGTAGTCTATTGAAGTTGCCAGCAGGGTAAGAACCAGGGAGCTATCTATTCCTGAACTTATCCCCACAATAGCATAAGCATTGCCTATTTTTTCCTTTAAAAATTCTCTGATTGATTCTATCTTGCTTATTTCTTTATCATACACATTAAGATAATAATATAGGATTAAATAAATATTTAGATAATGTATTTGATATAAATTGATGAAATGATATATCATGTCATTCTATTTTTAACCATCTTACAATAAACATTGTTGGAAATATGGGAATTTTAGAGCAATAATTTGTACTATTGTAGGATATTTGAATAATAGTATAAAACTCAATTATGTAACATACTTTAATATTTAAATATTGAGTAAGGATATTAAGGAAATTATGAATGAACGTAAATGAAATCAATAAGTTAATATATATGTAAATATTAAAGATTCAAATGAACCCTATATTGAAATTCATTCTTCTGGCAACCCCATATGCTTTTATGGTGCTGGGAGTGGGAATATATGATAGAGTAAATCCTGAACTTGGCGGTATACCGTTCTTTTACTGGTATCAGCTTGTCTGGATTTTTATAGCATCGGCCCTGACGTTTAGTGTCTATTCCATAGAGAATAGTGAGAAGAAAAAGAAGAAGGCGGTGTCCTGATGTTCACGGATCTTGATCTGGCACTGTTCTTTGCCATTATAATAGTTGTTCTCTTTGCAGGATACCTGGCATATTTCTGGAGAAAGCCAAAGGATATGGATGCCAGTGGAGAATGGAGCCTGGGAGGAAGAAGGTTCGGTACAGTTGTAATGTGGTTTTTGCTTGGCGGTGATTTATACACAGCATATACTCTTATAGCCGTTCCCGGAGCTGCCGCAACATCCGGTATCGGCGGCGGTGCATTTGCAATGTTTGCCATAGCATACGGAGTAATGATATACCCTATCGTTTATGCAACCATGCCCAGACTCTGGAACGTTTCCAAGAGAAGGGGATACATAACAGCATCTGATTTTGTCAAGGATAGATTCTCATCCAGATCACTTGCAATGCTTATAGCATTAACAGGAGTTCTGGCCGAGCTTCCTTACATAGCATTGCAGATAACCGGAATAAAGTACGTTCTTGCTGCACTGTCACTTCCAATCACACTGAGCCTGATTATAGCTTTCCTGCTTGTAGCCGGTTTTACCTTTGTAAGTGGTATGAGAGGCCCTGCTCTTACATCCATACTCAAGGATTCCATAATATGGGTTGCAGTAATAGTTATAATTATATACATACCCATAAGATTGGGTGGTTTCGGTGCAATATTCCACGTCGCTGGAACAATAAGCCCGAACCTTTTGAGCATAAATCCGGCAATAGATGTTGGATATACTACCCTTGCACTGGGGTCTGCCCTGGCACTGTTCCTTTATCCGCATGCAATAACAGGAACACTGGGTGCAAAAGATTCTAAAACAATAAGGAGAAACGCATCATTATTACCTCTGTATAACGTGCTTTTAATGTTCGTTGCCATAGTGGGAATCATGGCGGTAGTATATTTCAATGCCTACCCAAAGGTAAGCAGTGAGGCACTTCCGTTGATTGTGCTTCATATGTTCCCCGCATCTTTCACTGCATTCGCATTCGCTGCAGTGGTTGTAGGAAGTATAGTACCCGCATCCATAATGGCACTTGCATCAGCTAACCTGCTCACAAGAAACGTTTATGTGGAATACATAAACCCGAAGGCATCTGACAGGAGCCAGACCAACCTTTCAAGGGTGCTTGTTCTGGTAGTAATTGTGGCAGCACTGTTATTCTCACTGGTTCCGGCAGCATCCGGAGAAATTGTATACCTCCAAACAATAGGTGGAGCCTTCATAATGCAGACATTACCTGCAGTATACCTTGCACTGTATACAAGAAAATTGAATAAATATCCGGTTGCAGCAGGATGGGCAGTAGGACTAACAACAACCATTGTGATGCTGGCAGAGTTAGACTTCAAATCTTCACTCTATGCACATCTTGATTTCATGTATATCGGTGTGTTCGCACTGGTGCTGAATCTGGTTGTTGTTGGAATAGGCATGGCCATAATGAAGGCAATGAACAAAGTGAAGGATGAGGGAATAATAGAAAATTCTGAATTCGAGGATATAGAGTAATCTATCCCCTTTTTTCATCTAAATATATTTTAATTTTATATCTTATACAATCCATGAATCTATCATGGTGATCATTTCTTTTTTTTGCAATATAATCAAGTATTTCAGGAATTTCAATAAGAATTTCTGCATTATTTTTCATGAGGGAAATCATTCTTTTCGTATCAGGTATATTTGTTACCTTTCTTTCCTTTACGAGCTTATCCAGAAAGGGATCGGTTTCAATAATCCAGTCCTTGATAACTTTCTCAATATCATCTTTTCTTACTGCAAGGGTTCTGGCTATCTGTTTCACAGGCTTGTTAACACACCTCAACCCTGCCACTGCCTCTTCCAGTTTCTTATTCATAATACTGTATTCCATGAAAATACATATATGTCACTATCTATGTGCAATATATATACTGAAAAATTTATTTTATAATTTTTTTACTCTCATGCTTCAGAGATTTGTCAAGAATAGTGTCATATTCCCTCAAAACATAGGAGTAGTTTTTATTATTTCTTATGAATGTTTTAATTGAATTTGTATAGGGTGAAAGCAATTTGTTTGTGAATGAGTTAAGCATGACTTTTATTACCTTTTCCTGTTCTTCCGTGATACTTATCTTTCTCTTCAATTCATCAATTTCCTCTTCCATGATTTCACCGGAATACCTGTAGAACATGGATATGATGTCATCTGACTTCATCTGGTTTATCCTATCCTTATACAGTTCAAGCTCATTTTCAATAATTTCCTTACTTCTCTGAATTTCTTTCATCCTCTGCCCTTTTGTTTCGGATGAAATCTTGTAGATCATGTCAAGATTGTATAATGATACATTATCAGGAAGTGCATTTTCAATGTTCGGCGGATTTGAGAGGTCTACCATTATTTTATTTCCATGTATATCATTCAGGTCTGTTTTTTTGATGATATATTTTTTTGATGATGTAGCCGCAATTACTATGTCGTTTGATTTAATTAATTCTGGAATGCTGGAAAGGTCTGAGTAAGATGCACCGTAGAGTATAGCTAGATTTCTTGCGTGGTCCAGTGACCTCCCATAAACAGTTACAGTTGATTCAGATCTTGATAAGTAATTCAGGAGTGAAACCGCCATTTTCCCGGTACCTATTATCCCGATTCTCTTGCCCTTTAAGCCGTACTGTTTTTCCACTATATCAAGGCTTATGGTGGATAAGGATGTTTTTCCGTGGGATATATCAGTCTGTGTTCTTACATCCTTTCCCACTGAAAGTGCCTTCTGGAATGTATATGAGAGAAACTTATCAATATGTTTTCTCTTAGTGGAGAGATCATAGGCAGATTTTATCTGCCGTAGAATATCATTTTCTCCAAGTGCCATTGATTCGAGCCCGGATGATACCATGAATAAATGTTTTACTGATGCCGGATATTCAACATAAACAGGATTCTCTGAAATAATAGGAATTCTTCCCTCACTGGAAAAATAAATTTCGACACGGTTGCATGTGATAAGCAGAACATATTTCCCTATTCCGTTTTGCTCCATGATGGTTTCAAAATAGGAGGGATCATGTTTTATGACTTCATTGAATGTCTCCGGAGTATCCTTATAGTTCCAGGATAATAGCTCTATATCACCCATATAATTGTGAATACCAATTTGTTATATAAAGCAATTGGTGGTTAAATTATATAGTAATAAACTGTTATGTAATAAATAGTATGCATGGTTGATAAAAGCGTAATAGCCTGAATAGTATATACAATAAATGGATAAAATCGACATGGAAATCAAGGAGCTCTTCGAGGAGAAAAAAAGGATGCCTGCAGGGAAATTTCTTGTACTGTTAGCACTGGTAATGGGTACCAATGCAGTCCTTGTTTTATCTTCCATGTTTACATCTGTGATTTTTATCCGGATGATTCTTATATCATTGTCAGGGATACTCATTACAGGCTTCTTTCTCTGGTTCTTCTTCAGATTTTATAGAAAATAAAAAATGTTTATATAAAACGATGGAATTACGGGAATACAAGGTTGCCCCGATAGTGTAGCGGCCTATCATACAGGCCTGTCGAGCCTGTGACACGGGTTCAAATCCCGTTCGGGGCGCTGGTTACCTACCAGGTTGTTTTCCCTCTTTATTCTCGAAGCCGAAAAATCAAGCTTTTTCATGTTCTTGCGCAAGACAGGGAATGACTAATTTTTATCCTATTATGGTTCTATTTTTAGCTACTATGAATACCAATTTATTTAATGATATTTTTCATTTTTAATCCTATATTGGTTCTATTTTATCCGGAAGTTCTAGACAAATCTTCAATGTCCATCATCTTTCAATCCTATATTGGTTCTATTTATTCTATTCTTTAAATGGTAAATTGAAATAAAAGTTTTATGATTAATTCACTATATTATGACAAATTAAATACAGCCACGCATCCTGAGCATAACTTAAAACTAAACGATAAGAAGTTAGATCATATCATAAATCAAAAAGTAGAGTTATATATTTAATTTGTATTAATATATAATGTAAATGTTGTGTCAACGCCTAACAAAACTAAATATTTATATATATTTAACTGTTAACATTGTTGATGATGTTTGACTGCTTATAAAAATTATAGTGAATTTTTCAAATCAATAACTGAATTCTCTCCATACCCATTCCAGATTCGATACTCTGAAGATGATTACACTATACTAAACGCATTTACCGGTTCCGGAAAAACAGAAACTGTTTTGTTAGATTGGTTATGGAAAATATATTCTCACAAGGAGAATACTCAGAAACGTTTAGTATACTGTTTACCTATGAGAACTTTAGTAGAGCAAACGTATAAACGAGCTAAGAAATATATAAATAAATTTAATGAAATATCAAAATTCACCATTAAAATATATTTACTGGAAGGTGGAGAAGATAATGCTTCATGGGACATATATCCTGAAGATTTCATTGTGTTAGTTGGAACTCAGGATATGTTACTTTCAAGAGCATTAAATCGAGGATATGGCACAAATAAGTTTAGGTGGCCGATGGACTTTGGCTTACTTAATAACGACAGTTTCTGGGTATTCGATGAGATACAGTTAATGGGTGATGCCCTAAAAACTAGTACACAACTGCAGGGTTTTAGAAATATAATCGGAGTATTCGGCTCCACCAAATCCTTATGGATGAGTGCCAGTTTATCTCCCGGTTCTATCTCAAGCGTTGATTTCAAGTATGAACATAAAATTCTTGAAATATCTAAAACTGACCTTGCAGATCAAACTTTAAACAAAATATATAGGGCAAATAAGCATATCCAATTCCCAGATGTAAACGAAGTATGCATAGAAGATATGAACAAATTAAGCAAGTTTGTATTAGAAAATCATAAAGGCGACTCCATTGTTATTTTAAACACAGTTAGTAAGGCAATAAATCTATACCGTTCTCTTATAAAATTGAAAAAACAAACCGGTAATCAAGCAGAGATTATTTTATTACATTCGCATTTTAGACGTCCCGATAGGGATGTCTTATTCGAGAAAATATTGGAGAAAAGCAATAATCGGATTATCGTATCAACACAAGTTATTGAGGCAGGAGTGGATATTTCAAGTAACTCCATTTTTACTGAAATAGCGCCAATATCATCAATTATACAGAGATCAGGGCGTTGCAATAGGTATGGTGAATTTGAAGAATCTACGATATATGTTATTAATACAAGCGATATGATACATTATAAGCCAGAGCCATATGAAAAGGATGAAATAATCAATAGCTATAAAA
>JAJZZW010000117.1 GCA_021797385.1 Thermoplasmata archaeon
TTAAAGTGATGGGAAAAATTCTCCACGAGCCCATACCGGAAGTTGCACTAATACATCAATCCATAGTCACATTTCCCTGGATGGATGCCCAGGAAAATGTCATGCTCTCAATGAAGACAAAGGACATATCCAGGGATGAAATGGAAGCCAAGGCAAAGGAATCGTTATCAAGGGTTGGCCTTGACGGTTTTGAGGATCTTTATCCAAAGGAAATGAGCGGTGGGATGAGGCAGAGGGTTGCAATTGCAAGAGCCTTTGCTGCGGATCCATATGTCTTCTTAATGGATGAGCCATTTGCCCATCTGGATGAACTTACAGCCGAGGGGCTCAGGCAGGATATATACAATATTTTATTCAGCGGGGAAACCCCGTTAAAATCCGTTATCATGGTCTCACACAATCTTACCGAGGTGCTTGAGCTAGCAGATGAGATATACATACTGAACAACATACCCGCTACAGTTGTAGGAAAGGTAGAGGTTACAATGCCTAGGCCTAGAAATCCTAGAAGCGATAATTTTAATGCAAATCTTGATATGCTTTACAGTTATTTGACTCCACCGAGGAAAAAGAAATGAGGTGTGTTTATGCCGGCAATAACACTTATAACACTGGCCGTATTGGCTACGGTCGCCCGTGTAATCGGGCTGATAATACTGTCCATAATCACGGGATGGTTCCTAGCATATGCCTCGATAAAATCAAAGTTCTTTGAGAATATTTATATAATCCTCATTGAAATATTTGAATCTGTTCCGGTAATCACGTTCTTTCCCATAGTTCTGATTATTTTTATTACCAGAATTGGAGGAACGCTTGGTGTGGAGCTTGCAGCCGATTTTCTTGTTTTCACTGCGGTCGTATGGAATATATGGATGGGGGAATATCAGGCATTTAAGACCGTTCCAAGAGAAATGGTTGAAGTTGTCGAAAATTCTAGGTTCGGGTTATTTTCCAAACTGAGGTATCTTTATATTCCATTCTCTGTCCCGAGGATTACTGCAAATCTCTTTCCCAGCGTCTCCGATGGATTTTTCTATATCACGGTTAGCGAGGTATTCGAGGTCGGAATACATACCTACCAGACGTTCGGTATCGGCTCAGTACTGGATACCTTTGTCGCAGATGGGCAATTATTCAACATAGAAATGGCACTGCTCATAATGGGCATAGCAATAGTTGCAATTATAATAATACTGCGGGAGTTCAGTAAATACGCCGTTGGAAGGTACACATTAGATACAGATGCTCCTGTAATGAAACGTGGTAGATTAAACCTCAAGGAAACTACCAGAGTATTTGCTGTTCTTTCCAAAAATCCACTCACCAGGCTGGCCAGATATTACAAATACAGGGAAGGAGACAATCACGAGGAAACATACGAAAAGAAGGAAAAGAAACAGAAGAGATATAAATATATATATGCGGTAATAGGTGTAATTCTTTTAATATCGATACTTTATGAAGCCATATCACTTATTACATCTGTAAAATTAAGTGAATATGAGATACTGATAGGTAAAACACCATCACTCCTTATTGGCCTTGGTTACGATTATCTCAGGGTTGGAACAATACTACTCGTATCCATGATAATTGCCATCTTCCTCGGATATTACCTTGCAGTAAATAGAAGGGCAGAAAAATATGGAATTCCATTAATCCAGTCACTGAGTGCGTATCCTGCACCCATATATTTTCCATTCCTTTTTATACTGACAGAGCCTTTTATATTCAGTATATTCGGCGTATACACAAATGAACTTTATGTCCTATCCCTTGGCTTTATAAGCACATTCTATTATGTTTTTTACTCATTCTGGATGGGTGTAAAGGCAATGCCATCGGAATACTGGGAGATTACCAGAAATCTAAAACTGGGATATTTCAGGAAGATGAGAAAGGTTGTCATACCATCAACATTTCCCTATCTGATAAGTGGAATATCCTCCACAATAAACAGTGCCTGGGGAGGACTCATGATAGGCGAGTACTGGCCGGCCATATACGGTACTCACTCTTTAACTGTAAAAACAGGCCTGATGAAAACTATTGATATAGCAACTGCCACCGGTGATATCGCCCTTGCCGCATGGGGGTCACTAATATTCGGGATTATAGTAGCAGTATATTCTATCCTGTTCACCAGAAAAATGATGGACCTGGCGCAGAAGAAATATGTGGCAGAGGAAGGTGTGTATGCGGCATAAGCTGTTATGATTTATAATAATAACGCCGTATTTTTATATTCATCAAATAACATTAATATTATTAATACAGTATGTATATACTTTATTATGGATGTAATAGACCCTGATGCCAGAATAGCTGATCTTCTGGGACTTCTCTATGTACTGAACAATATATTCGATGGAAAAACCGATCTTTACCGGCTTGAAAAAGAAATGGAAGTGGATCTTGATGATTTGATGCCCATAGTTTATACTGCCTCTAATCTCGGGCTTGTAAATGCAGAATCGGGGGACATAAGCATATCACAGAAGGGAATAGAATACATAAAATCGGGCATGAATCAGAGAAAACAGATTATACGCGAATCATTAAAAAATATAGAGCCATTTAAAACGGCCCTTTCCATGGGCTCCTTCAGCCTTGATGATATAATTGACCGGTTAAAGGAGAACGATGTTCCCACATTTAATAATCCTGACGGTTCCCATGACCTGGAAGTAATACTGATTGAATGGGGTATATATTCCCGGCTTTTAAAGAAAACCGACGATGGCTTTGAGGTAATCTCATAAATAGTCAGGTATGATCCGTGCTACCATTTTCACTATAGTTTTTGCACCATCAGAAATTTCAAAATCGGTGGCTGAGCCATGAATCATGCCAATCCCCCTGATTCCGACGGCGGCTACTCCTGCCTGTCTCAATCTCTTGACATAGCTTTCCTCCGGGTCTCTCAATGGGTCATATTCATTGGATATTAACAGTGCAGGTGGAAGACGTGAGAGATCATCCACCACGGCAGGAGAAAAATATGGGTCTATAAAATCTCTCATATCCCGTGAATAAAGGGACCCAAAGTATTTTATCATCTCTCCTGTTATTACATAGTCTTCACCGTATTCGATAAAGGACCGTGAAAAGTTATCCGGTGCCAGACTTGGATAAAATAGAATCTGCACTGCCGGCATCTCTGTTTTCATGTCCCTGCATTTCAGGCACAGGGATGCCGAAAGATTTGCACCTGCGCTGTCACCACCTACACCTATTTTTCCCTCTATGCCGAATTTATCCCTGTTTGCTAATATATAATGGAAAGAATCATATGCATCATTGAATGCATCCGGGAATTTATTTTCAGGTGCCAGCCTGTACTCCACGGATATGATTTTTATTCCTGACTCCTTTGATAGGAATCTGCAGAAATTGTCATATGTTTCTATACTGCCAAAAAGAAAACCGCCACCATGATAATATATCAGGGCAGATTTTGATTTTCCATCACTGTACATTCTTGCATTAAGGGTTCTCCCACTGAGTTTGATTTTATAATCCCTAATTTCTTTAATATCAATTTTTTTTCCCTGCGAGCTTATGGAGGTTTCATCCAGAAAATTCCTTAGCATCGCCGGATTTATCTTTGTCATATCACCTGCATTTTTGGACATTTCTATAAGAGTTTTAAAATCTGGGTCTACCATGTATATCCAGTCTATTATAATATTTTAACATATCGTGCCCCATATAATCCCTATAATTTTTATTCAACAATGTACGAAAATAACTATATGCCTGTTAGCATTAATCATATATGACCGATACAGTACCTGAAAAGAGAGTTAAACATCCCTATTTTATGTATGATATGATGATGGAAACCCCCGTTTCTCTGGACATAACAAGAAAGACCATGGAAAATATTGATTATTCCTTTCTTTTTAATAATCCGCTGCTGTTTACAGGTAATGGTACGGCATATCATGCTGCACAGATAGGATCAGGATTTCTTTATAAAACCGATTTAAAATATTCTTTTGTACAGTCATTCGAGCTTTTAAACTATTATATGCCTGTGCATGGGACAGTTGTGGGCATCTCGAACAGCGGTAAAACAAAGTCTACCATAGATTCCCTTGTATACCAGAAAAAATTTGCATATATAGTAGGAGTAACACATTATCACGGTACACCAATGGAATCTATTTCGGATAAAAGCATTATTATTGATTCAGACGACAAATCACTTTGCAACACCAAATCATTTTTTGACAATGCTGTAGCAGCAATGTATATAGGAGTACATTATTCCCATCTTCCTGTGGATATCAACACCGTAATAAACTCCGTAAATGAGCTTATCGTCTCAATGGACTCCAGGATAAAAAAAATTGCTCATGAACTTTACCATGTAAACAGGATATTCGTGCTGGGTGCAGGTCCTGAGGAACCAGTAGCAAGAGAGGCTGCACAGAAGATAAAGGAGGCAACGCATATACACGCAGAGGGAATAGAACTTGAGGAGTTCATACATGGCTGTACATCGCTTATAGATGAAAAATCCCTCGTTATAATAATTAACAGTAGAACAGTTGAAGGCCGTTCCATGGATATAGTCAGGGCCTGCAGGGTTGTGGGCACAAAGACGTTCACTCTTAACGGAGATGGAGATTACAGTATTGATGTTACAGACCTAGGTGATGAATACCTTAATGCTTTGCTGAATATCGTACCTCTTTATTATCTTGCATACTACATAGCCGTCGAAAATAATGTTAATCCCGATCTGTTGAGATTTGATGAGGAAAGCTATAGAAAATTTGATGATATAGTTTTTCCACCGGGTGCGCATTAACTCAAAATACCCAATCACAGAATAGTCTACTGTTTATTTCATGAACAAATCGTCTAAAGTTGGAATGAACTTCTTACATTGAAGTATCTTACATTTACACTTCTACCGTTGTTGTAGTACTCTGTATTATTGGGATAGAAATATATAACCATGGATGATACTAATACTATGACAATTATAATCGCAATTATCATCTTGTAATGGGATTTTAGATTCATGTGAAATCACTCATATATGCAAAATTAACCTCAATAGACTCTGTACTGTTTCCGGTAATCAAATAGTTGCTTCCACTTTCCATGTAATTGGTATGTACATCCAGTGGTTTAAGTGTTCCATTGTCCATATAATAGAATGAATAGTTTGTATTCCTATTTGTAAACAGGTAGTAACTGTCATTCATTATATTGACGGTAAATATATCCTTGTCATCCATATCCTCTGCATATATCATAGAATTATAATTTTTAACGGGTTCATCATGATTTAAAATGCATCCGTACACAGCACTCTCCTCAACAGTATCAATTTTGAATTCATCATAAATGTACTTTCCTATGCTTACACTTATAGTAATATTGAAATATCTATTATCAACAATATTGTACGGAATTCTGGTAATTCCATAATAATATTCTGCACCTGTATAATTTATGGTATGATCATCAGTTTCATTGCATATAATTGCATTCCTGCTTGTGGATATGGTTATGCTGTGTGTTCCCGGTATATCCCCACTTTTATTCACACCTATGCATGCATACAGTATTGATTTTCCGGAAGTTTTACACCCGAATGATGGAATTACATTAGGGTCTATTATTGTAGAATTAAGGTAAACTATTCTATTATTGTAAGTACCGTATGAAGAGATTTTATGTGTAAATGTAAAATTCTCCCTGAAGTTATCGCCATTGGGGAAATATCTTAAGTCATAGGTATAATCTGATGGTGAATAATATGTTTTAATGCCCGGACTATTGTGATTATTATTATGCAAATAAATTAACATGGAGGATACTAATATTATAACAATTATAATCGAAATTATCATCTTGTAATGGGATTTTAGATTCATAGCTCATCACATTGGGTTCATAAATTCTAGATGTATTGATTCTAGATTGTTTCCTGTAATCACATAATTGTTATTTGCTTTGGCATAGTTTGTATAAACCTTAAGTGGATGAAGTGCCCCATTATCAAAGTAATAAAATGAATAGTTCGACTCTCTATCCACAAAGAAATAA
>JAJZZW010000009.1 GCA_021797385.1 Thermoplasmata archaeon
TCATGATATATTACCATGATAAATCAGGAAATAGAAGTCGGCAATAAAAAGTATCAGTATATAAATGAAAAACTGGGCAAGAAGGCTCCAATGATAATTGTAAAAGGAGAAACAGGGTATATCATGTGCGGCTACCTCAATCTGGACGCTGCCAACTCTCTGGGGGATGTGGCTGTAAGGGTAACGGGAGTAAACGACATAAATGATGTACTTAATAGCCAGGTAAATTCCTGTACGGAAAACGCTGCAAAATTGGGAATTAAAGCCGGAGATAAAATAATGGATATAATCGACAGACTATAGAAATAGAGTAAACCAGTAATCTTATATACCAGATTATAATATATATTTATGGCAAAAGAAAACAATGAAGAGGATTCAACCCAGGAAGATGAAAAGATAGTTAGAAAGACGATATCTATTAAGGGTGTCAGTGCTGATCTTTATAAAAAAATACAGTCAATTTCAACACAGACAGGCAAAACCATAGGACAGGTTACAGATGATGCATACAGGTCATTTATGGGAACTGTCGAAAATGCAAAGCGTTTGTCCGATGGTTTTGTAAAGGGTATGAAAGAGGGGTCATCGCAGTACATAGAGAACATAAAGGAGCTTGAAATAACAGGAGACGATCTCAAAGAAATAGGCAGAAAAATAATCTTTAAAAATATTGACAGCCTTACATTCAAAAATATAGACAGTGAAACATTTGATAAGTATGTCAATGCAATCATCATGGTAAAAACAGTAACTATCCCAAAAACTGTAAGCAAGGCAAAGCTACTCTTAAAGGGGAGTTTTATAGATAAAATAATTCAATAATAAATCTATAAATCTTTTTCTCTATAAAAAAAGGCACTTTCAACATCACTTATAATAGCATCATACCTATTTTCCGTATTTTTGATGTAATTATATATTGCTATATGTAAGGGTTCCCAGTATTTCTCCATATAATCATGGTTGACAGAAATAAGAAATTGATTTTTAACTTTAAATATACTATCTGTAATTTCCGAATTAACAGTTTCAGGGTTTTTCCAGTAACCTGTTAAATATGAGTCGATTACAGTTTCAATTATATCACTTATATTCTTTTTTGTTATATCTTCAGCGTTTCTGGCTTTGGCATTGTATTTTTCAGAAAGTGTAGCATAATTTTTGTAATCTATTTCCGGGAAATATATCCTGAAATCTTCCTCTAATAATTGAATTTCCCTGTATTTATCTCTGTTTTCCCTGTAATTTTGCTCTGAGGTATATGTAATTATGAGTTTGTTAACGCCGGTTTTGGCCACATATCCGATAAAGTCTTCATATGAGTACCCCACAGTTTTTTCATGCAATTTACCGATAGTTGAAATTATAATCATGATATGTTATGCTATGCTAGCATTTAAAATTAATTTAGTTAGTTTGCAGGGGCATTCAACCATATTTTCCCGATAAAGAAACAAACAACTCACATTTATGAAAGATAAGTATTTATACATTTAATTATTGTTAAAGTGATTAAAATGTCAGTATTAGGTGAAAAGACAGAAGCTGGTCTTAAAGATCTCTTGACAGCCAATGCGGAAGACCATATGAGACTGAACGCAGCAGCTAGCTACTTCGAGAAAATGGGTGATTCCAGAACAGCAAAAGAATTGAAAGACAAGGCCAATGTTGAACTGGGGCATTTCAATGCAATATTCTCAACCCTTGTGAAATATGAGGGCATAGATGGACTGGTAAATGATATGGCAAAGGAAGAAACAGAACAGCACGTTTCTGAATACACAAACGTAGCCAATGCAGCAAAAGCAGAAGGCCATGATGACATAGAAGCCATGTTATGTGCATTTTCCGAGCAGGAAAAAGGCATAGCTGAAACTCTTAAAAGAACACAAAAAGCTTTCTAAATCAATCCCATAATATTTTTTAATTTTTTACATATCAAACCTCCCTTTTAATTATATGAACAGGCTTTTCAGATTTTTTCATTCTGGTTAGAAATTCTTTTGTACTTTCATTAACAGAATTATCGAGGTTGTTCATATCAAAATATGCGGCGTCCAGAGCATCAGAACCTGGCTTTGCATCATATGTTGCAGGATTGCATAAATAATCAAGTATAATATAATGAAAATTTTCCGTGATGACTTCAGATATACCTGCCAGTTCCATGACCTCAACTTCCATTGACAGCTCTTCCCTGATTTCACGCTTCAAACCATCCTCCAGTGTTTCATTCAATTCCAGTTTTCCACCGGGAATAGCCCATTTATTCCTGTCAGGTTCGTCACGCCTCAATGTTAAAAGTATTTTCCCCTCTCTGATAATAATTCCGCCGACTGCTACTCTTGGATAACGTATCATCGTTATATATTTACTTAATTTATTTATATATTCTTAAATATAAATTACCATGAAAGGTTTATGGATTGCTTTTATCCATCACCCTACAAATTTTCTTAGCAGGGCCATTTCATATGCATATTTTCCAACTTCATCAAATTTTTTATTTTTAAATGCCAGAAGGAAGAGTGTGGAAAATATGTTATGTTTCTGGACATTATACGAATTATCGGTAGATACACCTATATTATTTTCAATGTATTTCATATCCTCCCTTATCATGTTTATGATTTTTGGTTCAACATTCCAAATTTCATGCAGAAAATTAAGGGAATCATAATTGAAATATCTTGCACTTGAACGGAGATCAAAATACATATTTTTATATGTTTCGTCAAGTAACATATGGTATTTTTCAGGAAATTCTACAAGGGCTGATATTCCAAGAATCTCCGGAGGTATCCCTATGGAATAAAGTGCACCGACAAATGCTATCGCCCTCGGCAGCCTGGCACTTCCCGTGCTTCTGGAATACCCGAAAAGACCGGTATGCAATTTTCGTGCTCTTCTTTTGGGAAGATAAACAGCCACGTCATTGATGGACCTGGAAAGACCTTCTATTATTGTCTGAAATCTGCTGGAATATAGATTTATCATGCCCTTTATGGAAGCTTCCTGTTCCTGACTAAATATATAAGGGGTGCCGGGGAGATGTGAATTGATCATGGAAATCGCATTTTTAACCGTCATATCATCATAGTCATATCTGAAGGCAGACTGGACAGAGAATGTATAATAAGAATCGTATTCTGATAACGCTCTTCTTATATTATCAGGCCCCAAATTCCCCCTGAATGGCGATGAACCTGCACCTATTATAGGATAAATGCCCAGTCCTGTTTTTTCTGAAATTTTATGCATACTTGATATCGCATATTTGGCTAAAAGCGTAGCAGGAACCATACCATAATTCATAGCTGGATCCGATCTCGCTATGAATATTCTCATGTTCTGTGGTTTTATAATTTCACTGTACTTTCCTATTATGGCCTCAATACTGTAAATGGAATCCTTGTCTTCTATTAAAGGGATGAGATTTATCTTTTCAGGCATTACCTTTCCTGTTATATCCTTTATGGATACCTCATCATAAAGCCTGATATTTTCAGTATCTACAATGCCTTTCTCATAGAATTTTACAACATTGAGCATACTCCTGTAATCGGTCGTGAAAGGAAGAATGACCTCGAATACCGGTGCTATATTTCTTTTAAAAACTCTATTTGCAACATCATAGTTTAAGGGTATGCTGTTCAAGGTTTCATTTAGTATCTTCCTCTCCGCACCCTCTATAAGAGGGTTTGGGACACGATAGGTTAAAAAGATATCTTTCCCCAGAATGTTTTTCTCAAAAAAATCTCTATTTTTTGCAAACAGCTTTCTTATAACATGGGTATCAACGTCCTTGCCTTCTGCATCCCACATAACCTCCTGTATTCCCAGTTTTTTGTATGATATGTATGCTTCTTCTATTTCATCCTCATTTGATATTATATTTTTGCCATTGCTCCATGATGGCATCATTGCATTATCCGGATGCTGCGTGGACATAGTCTTTGGTATCATGATTATGATATGGAAATCAGTTATAAATAAAGATGGTTGAAAATAATGTCAGTTATCTCATTGCCTGTAAACGAGTGTGTGTTAAATCTATCATTTATTCAAATTATTAAAGGTCAATCAATGGAAATGGCTATTGGAGATATTCCATAAACAAAATAAGCTGCGTTAATAAATACAAAATACTATAAAATTTCCCGCGTAAGCTACACACTAAAATGTTAAATATACTTTAATAATAATTGCCCGCATGACTGAAACAGATGAAATATTGCAATACCTCAAAATCAACAGTAGTGAAGCATTATTTGCAGATATACCGGATAACTTGAGGGTATCACTTGATCTAGGTTCTCCCATGGACGAATTCTCTCTTATCAATTCAATTGAACGTACAGGAAGAAACAATAAGCCCGCTGCAATGAATTTTCTAGGCAATGGTATATATGATAGATTTATTCCACCACTGGTGGATGAAATAATAGGACGAAATGAATTTTTAACATCATATACCCCATATCAGCCGGAAATCTCCCAGGGAATACTGCACTCCCTGTTTGAATATCAGAGTGTTATATCTGATCTCACTGAAATGGATGTTACAAACTCTTCAATGTACGATGGCTTTACTTCCCTGGCCGAGGCAGTCAGAATGGCATACAGAATCAACGGGAAAGATGAGGTGCTTGTTCCAGAAAATATTTACAGGAGTCAGTTAAGCATCATACAAAATTATATTCTAGGCCTTAATTTAAAAATTATAAAATACGGGTTCGGCAATGATGGATTAATAGACATGGAAGATTTAAAATCAAAGATATCCGATCGTACCTCGTCTATAGTAGTTGCAAATCCAAATTTTTTCGGGCTCATAGATGAAAATTCATTCCATATTGAGGAAATCAAGAAAGATGCAGTGTTAATAACATATTATGATCCTGTTTCACTGGGCCTAATCAAGCCGCCCGGGGAATATGGATCAGATATTGCGGTAGCGGAAGGGCAGCAGCTCGGTATCCATATGAACTATGGTGGCCCTCTGCTCGGTTTATTCTCCTTCCGTAAAGAATATGTTCACAGGTCCCCCGGGAGGTTAATAGGTCTTTCAAAGGACAACACCGGCAGAAAAGCATTCGTTATGACACTTCAGGCCAGAGAACAGCACATAAGAAGATCAAAAGCCATGAGCAACATATGCTCCAATCAGGCTCTCCTGGCGGTAGCATCACTGGCTTATCTTTCCATACTGGGATCAAACGGGTTGAAAAAAATAGCATTGATTACAATGAATAAAAGCAAGGGATTGAAGCAGGCACTGGGAAATGCCGGTATATCTAAAGTATTCAATGGTACTAATTTTTCTGACAACCTATTCTACTTTGACGGACAGGAAAAATTGGCATCTCACAACATATCCGGCGGCATAAAACTTTCAGATATTTCTGATTATCCCGGCTTTAAAAATTCCGCATTCTTCTCTGTTACTGAAAAAACAGATGATAGTAATATACTTAAGCTTTCTGAAATAATAGGTGAATAAAATGTATAGACAGGCACATTACGATGAAGATTTCCTTAATTCGTTCAATACAGGAAATGATTTTTATATGGATGATGTAGAAGATCAGTATCCCGATTCGATAAAGAGGGAAAAGCTCAAACTGCCCGATGTAAGAAGTGTTGACGTGTCCAGGCATTTTACAAGATTATCCGAAATGAACTATTCGGTAGACCTCGGAATGTATCCTCTTGGATCATGTACAATGAAATTCAATCCAAAATATGCAGATTATATCGCATCACTTCCAGAATTTCAGAACGTGCATCCAATGGAAGCACAACAGCGGATTCAGGGAACACTGGAGGTAATGTATAAATTACAGCAGCTACTGGTACAGATTTCCGGAATGGATTATGCATCACTCCAGCCATCTGCGGGTGCACATGGAGAATTCACAGGCATATTAATGGTACGGAAATACTTTGAGGTAAAGGGTGAACTGGGCCAGAGGGATGAAATTATAATACCGGACTCGGCACACGGAACAAATCCTGCCTCTGCGGCAATGGCAGGCTTCAAGGTTGTGGAAGTGCCTTCCAGTGAAAAAGGACTGGTGGATATTGAAGCATTAAAGGCGGCTGTCACACCCAGAACCGCGGCTTTTATGATAACCAATCCCAACACCCTTGGAATTTTCGATGACCAGATACTGGAAATTGCTGCAATTATCCATAACAATGGATCTTTACTGTACTACGATGGAGCAAATTTTAATGCTATCCTGGGAATAACAACTCCCGGTATAATGGGCTTTGATATTGTACATTTCAATCTGCACAAAACATTTGCAACTCCCCATGGTGGGGGTGGTCCCGGTGCGGGACCGGTAGCAGTAAAGGCCTTTCTGAAAGACTATCTTCCTGTGCCTTTGGTTGTACTTGAAAACAATCAATATTCACTTTATTATGGGCTTGAAAACACTATCGGCAAGGTTTCCTCATATAATGGATCCTTCGGTGTTATACTCAGGGCGTACGCATACGCATTAAAAAATGGAAACAATCTCAGTGCAAATGCCAGACGTGCTGTCATGAACTCGAATTACATGGCAAAAAAACTGTCCGGTTCATTTGAAATACCGTATAAACCCCTGAAAAAGCATGAATTCGTATTATCAACAGCCAGAACAGGAAGAAGAGCCCTTGATATATCCAAGTTCATACTGGATTATGGCATACATTCTCCTACAACATATTTCCCATTAATCGTGAAAGAAGCCATGATGATTGAACCAACTGAATCTGTTACCAAGAAGGACATGGATTATTATATCGATGTAATGGAAAAAGCACTGGAAGTGCCTGAAGATACATTAAAATTATCACCGGTAAATACCTCGGTGGGAAGAATAGATGAAATCGCCGCTGCAAGAAATCTTATCCTGAAATGGCCGGACCCATTTGAAAACTCTTAAATAAACTCAAGAGATGCGAAACAATGAAATTAAGTGAAATTAATGGAGAAAACGCCAATGTGGAACTCAAGGTAAAAATTCTTTCACTGTCTAGAAGGGAAACCACAACATCCAAGGGGGAAACCGTCTATTATTATGGCCTCCTCGGTGATGAAACCGGTGTAATTCCATACACTGCATGGGAATTCCCTGCACCCATCAAGGCAGGTGATGTTGTACAGATAAAATATGCCCGGTCCAGAATCTACAACGACCGTATAAGGCTGTACTTTGATTCTAAAACGGAGGTGCTTCTGAAACCTGGTGAGGACATAGAGGTGAAAAGAACATATAAAGAAACAAAGCTGATGGATCTGTCTCTGAAAAATCCTTTTGTTACTGTAACCGGCAAGATCAGTAATATGTCAGGAAAGGAGTATAATAAAGCCGGCAATACATTTACAATATACAACGGTTTCATCGAGGATGACACGTCACGGGTCAGGATTTCTTCATTCGGGCAAGCGCTGGAAAACGGAAGAATTTACAGGATGGTGGGTGCACGTGTATCTGAATTCAACAAACAGCTGGAACTTTCAATAGGGGATAAAACCGAAGTTATTCCGGAAGATGAGGATATGGACTTTGAAAGGTATTATAAACTCTTTGAAGTGGACAATCCCGCAGGGGGCATAACAATACTGGGTTTTATCATCACCCTGGGCACAAAAAGTGGAATTATAAAACGTTGCAGTGAGTGCAATAAGCCACTGGCCAACGGGGTATGCCCTGATCATCCAGATAAACCTACAAAACTTGATATATTCACATATTTTACCCTGGACGATGGCACCAAATATATTCAGTGCATAGCAGGCAAAAAGGCAATAATGCCCTTCCTTGGAATAAAGGATGAGGATCTCCCCAGAGTTGCCGGTGATATATACAGAATGCTGGAGGACAAATTATACGGGCATGCAGTCCGTGTTAATGCAGACTTCATCAAAAGCGAGGAAGATTTATCTTTAAGGGTCAACTTTATAGCAGGAATAACAAAGGAAGATATAGATAAAGACATAAAGGTCAGTCAATAGGTGAATAAGATGGCATACACAAAAAGAGAAACTTCATACTGGGTATTTTCAAGGGAACTGAAAGATTCAAATAAACTGGAGGGCGAAGAAAAAAGGCCCTATATAATAACGCCGCTCGGGACAAAGTTAAAACGGGTACTTCTGACCGGAATCATAACATATAAAAGTTCAGATGATAGAATGGTAAAAGTAACCGTTGCAGATTATCTGGGATCCTTCTACATAACCGGATTCAAAACAGGCTTCAGCAGTGAAATGGCAGAAGAACTGGATAAATATAATGTTAATGACACAGTTGTGGTTATGGGCAAGGTCAGTTCATTCAAGACAGATGAAGGCATATTCTATTTTTCAATAAACCCGGAGCTAATAAAAAAGGTATCTGACATTGAAAGGTATTTCTGGGGCATACGGGCATCATATGTTAGCAGGAGGAAATTGCTGGCTATTACAGAAGCACTGAAAGATGAAAACGTAACGGCTGATACACTACTGGGGCTGGGATATTCAAAGGAAGAGGCAGATGATGCAATACGCGCCAGAGATAATTACCATGATTATGATTTCACATCCTATATGAACGATATTTCATCAATAAACTTCGAATCCCCTGTTCCTGTGAGCACCCCTCCGCGGGAAAATGGAGAGGCAGGTCAGGCTACCCTGGAAGATGAAAAACCATCCGGTTCTGAGGCGATAAACGTGGAAGCATTCCTACTTGATTATATAAAAAGCAATGATAGCGGACCGGGATGTAAGTATGATGATATTGTCATTTCATGTTCCAACGCCGGAATTCCCAGGGAGAAAGTGGATGAGATATTGAACTCCCTGGGCTCCATGGGAGAAATATACGAGGTTTCGTTAAAAAGATACAAGGCGCTTTAATTTGCATTTATAAATATATTTTTCTGAATCAAATATTTAAAATACTTTTCTGTGTTATTAGTTCATGGTTACTTCAGACGAAATTGTTAAATGGCTGAGTTCAGGAAATGACAATGCAAAATCGCTTATTGACCTTAAATGGGTTATATCCAAGGCAGGAGATTATACAGTACTCCAGAATCAGAAAATTCCATTTGATATCTTCCTTTATGTGGATAACGATAAGGGTGCCATAAATGTGATTGTCAGAACAGGAATGGAAACCGCAACAATAGAAAACGAACCCCGGCTCAAAATATATAGAACACTACTTTTATTGAACGCCAGAGTTGAACTGGTAAAATTCATGCTGGATGGAATAAATGAAGAAGTTGTTGCAAGGGAAGATTTCGACGCGACGACCTTTACCAGGGATGTGCTCAACACCGGCCTTAATACAATCCTTGCATCTTTTTACCTTATGGTAAAGGCACTTAATCTGGAGGACGAATTTAATGCAAGCATCATAGAAAGAACAGGTATGATGATAAAGGAAATGGCCAAGGCAGGAAAATCAAGGGATGATATAAAACAATATCTTATGTCCTCACTGGGACTGGGCAGCGATGATGCGGAAAAGCTTATTTCAGAGGTTCTCGATACGAACTCGGCCCCGAAGAACATGTACCAGTGAATTTTTAATATTCACTTAAATAAAAATATTACTTGTGTATTTATAGTAAGTCATCAATAGAAATTCTTTTAAAGTGGTATGATATATTAATTTATGTTGTATGGTATAATATATTTTATCCCGGTAGATTATGCCAGTGCAATTCCCGGCAGTCTTATCTTTGCGGTAATTCTGGCTATTGTTGCTTTCATAGTGATAATTACGTTTACAGTTTATTATCTTTATAAAATTATCGCTTCCCAGCAGAGAAGACGTTATACCGGTGCGGAATCCATGATAAACGTTATCGGCACAGCAAGCAATAAAATCGATAAAAATGGGTCTGGATTCATAACCATTGATGGAGTTTCATGGGAAGTTGTAAATACCGGCAATGAAGATATTGAAAAATATGATAGCGTTGTGGTTACAGGTCGAACCGGGCTGAAATTGATGGTAAAAAAGATCAGTAAATAAAAAATATGTAAATGCCGGAGCATCGATAAATTTAACATCTGCAAGTTCATAGGGTAATATGGAATACGGATGCTATATATGTAATAAAATAATAAAGACAGGTGAGAAATTTACCTTCACTAAGGAAGGACCCGTACATATGGATTGTTTTGTGGCTGCAGAAAGAAAAAAAGTGCCTGAAAACAAGGCAGAATATCTTAGAAATCTCAGTATGATACTTGATTATGAATTAACCATGCTGGTAAGTCTTCTCAGTTTAAAATCCGATGATAAGGAAACATCGGAATTGATAAGACGTAGAATAAACTCAATTGAAAAACAGGCCGGAGAAACAACCGGACTTATTTATAATTTATAAAAAATTATTTTTTCTTTTTAAATTCAGTATAACCACATTTGCCGCATGTGTAACGGTCAGAATGTTCTGCAAGATAAACGCCTGCACCACACCTGGGGCATGTTCTACGCTTTCTGACTATCTTTCCTTCCTCAACAGCATATACTTCTCTTTTTTCCATTATTTACTCTCCTTTTCCTTTAATCCGTTCCTGATCAGTTCATAGTCCGGCTCGTATAGCATCGCATGTTCCTTTGTATCGTATATTTTCACATATCCCTTCAATGAGTCCTTTCCGGTTTCCTGTATATTTCTATCCACTATTATTACATCCTCCTTGGCTTTGTAATAATCTATGAAAAGATTTTTTATTTCTTTTCTGCTAACAGTCTTTCCGGATTTGAAATCCAGGGTATATTTGATCTCTTTTCTGAACAGCAGCTTGTTATCTCTTTCAGAATCAACACTGAAATTCTTAATCATTTTTTCATTACTCATTTTTATACATCTCCCTAATCATCTTCTCAATTTCCTTCTTTATATCCTCATTAACTTTTATGAACGCCATACCTGTATCAGGTACGCCATAAACAATTACTGTATTATTATCTGCATAAAAGATTATTGGTATTACGGCAAGATCCTCCTCACCTTGTACCTCTATTCTCTCCGGTGTATCTCCTGCCAGAGATCGTTGTATTGCATTCATAAGCTGTACGGATATTATTCCCGGAGGATTGGAAACCTGGCATGATCCATCCACATGCTTGAAACGTTTCTCATCCCTCTTGGTAACAAGGTCAACCACCTGTAATTTAAGATCAATTCCAGCATTTACCAGGTTTTCTGTTGTAACATCTCCAACTGATATGATTTTATTGGTTTTAGATAAAAACCTAATATCATCCACACTGCATAGAGAATATTTGAAATTCTTGATACTCTCCCTTGCACTGGATCCTACTTTTATATCACGATCTAACTTTAATAGCATAAATTCCGGGTTCCTTAATGTCTGCCTTTCGGGCTATTTCTGAATGTATATCATTTATGATCAAAAAACCGAACCAGTCAGGTTTTGTTCTCTCCTCCCCATGAACCGGGCACACATCCTCTGTTGTAAGACGCTTGCATATTTTGCAGGCTTTATATGTTTTTGCCATTTTTATACCTCAGTTGTTTATATCCTGCTTTTGCATCCACTCAGTTTTTCCGAGGCCGGGCTGTTTGGCAGTAAATCCGATCTTACTGTCGGATAAGGAAGCAGATGCAAGATTCAGGGCAACTATCCTGACCCTGATTTTATCTCCGACTTTAAGCTCCATTTTGCTATCCTTTCCTACGATTCTCTGATTATCCATGTCTACGTTTATAGAATCATCCATAATCTGGCTGATATGCAAAAGTCCTTCAAAGGGCCCGAATTTTATAAATGCCCCGAATTTCTGGACACCTTCAACCACACCATCCACAACCTCCTGCATTCTGGGAAAATATGCAAGAGCGGTATAACGAATAGGCTGGTAAACACCACCATCCCCATGAACTATGGTACCTTCGCCCTTCATTTCTATGCTGCTTACAGAAACTATATAAGACTTACCCAGGCTTTTCTGACCTTCCAGTATATCAACCAGTTTTCCTTCAAGAATTGATTTTGAAGCTTCAATAACGGCCTCGGAATAATCATCATTTAACAGTTCAGGCGGAACCCTGATTACGTATTCATCCTCAAGCAATATGTACATATTAATTCTCCTCTAAAATACTGATAAAGAATTTAATAATATTATAAATATTTATGTATTTTAGAAACCTAAAAAATATATGCATAATTCTCATTCACCCTTAATGGAAAAAATCAGGGAAATATTGTCAGATAATTTTATTGGAAAAGAAGTCTCTATAAGGGGATGGGTTTACAGGATACGCAGTTCAGGTAAGATTACATTTATTGTTTTACGGGATTCAACCGAAATTATCCAGTGTGTTGCTTCTTCCGAAAACTTGAATGAAGCAGAAATGAAAGATCTTTCTTCATTGACTGTTGAAAGTAGCCTTGAAGTGTCAGGGAAAATAAGAAAGGAGCCGAGGGCTGTTACAGGATACGAACTTTCCATAAGCGCCTGCAAAATATATGAAAGGAATGAAAATTTCCCCATAACCAGGGATCTGGGTGAGGAATTTTTACTTGATAATCGTCATCTATGGCTCAGAAGCCGGGAATTCACAGCAGTACTCAAGATAAGATCAACAGTTTTTAAGGCTTTCACCGATTATTTTTACGGTGAGGAATATTATCAGGTTCAGGCGCCCATGTTTGTCTCCACTGCAACAGAAGGTGGATCATCGCTCTTCAATGTTGATTATTTTGGCGAGAAAGTCAATCTGACCCAGAGTTCACAATTCTATCTGGAAACCATGATATTCAGCCTGGAAAAGGTATTTACAATAGCTCCGAGTTTCAGGGCAGAAAAATCAAGAACCAGAAGGCACCTTACCGAGTACTGGCACGCCGAAGGTGAGGCTGCATGGTATAGCAATGAGGATATGATGGAAGATGAGGAAAAAATGATCAAATTCATCATAGATGAGGTACTGAAAAATAATCTCGAAGATCTCAAACTGATTAACAGGGATATCGGAAAGTTAACGAATATCAAAGTTCCGTTCCAGAGAATAAAATACAGGGACCTGATTAATAAATCAAACGAGTTCGGCATGAATCTGAAATACGGTGACGATCTGGGTGCTGATGAAGAATATGGAATAATGGTACATTTTGATAATCCCATATTTGTTACGGATTACCCGGATGCCCTTAAAACCTTTTACCACAGGCCCGATCCCGATAGCCCCGGGGAATTGCTCTGCCACGATTTGCTTGCACCGGAAGGTTATGGCGAAATACTGGGTGGCGGTGAGAGAATTTACGATCTGAACGAGATGCTGGAAAGAATTAAAAAGAACGGATTAAATCCGGAGGACTATTACTGGTATGTAGACCTAAGAAGATATGGAAGCATACCACACAGCGGATTTGGTCTCGGGCTAGACCGGCTTGTTATGTGGATCTGCGGGCTTTCCAATATAAGAGAAACAATACCATATCCTAGAACAATAAGGCGGGTAAAGCCATGAATAATTTCCTTGCGGCATTGCACGGGGAAACTCACGACACTATCCCTGTGTGGTTCATGCGCCAGGCCGGTAGATACTTGACCGAATACCAGGAAATCAGGAAAAATTACAATATAAGAGAAATGTGCATGGACCCGGAAATCACCGAAAAAATTACTTATCTACCAGTAGCCAGACTGAATGTGGATACCGCAATTATATTTGCGGATATTATACTTCCACTGGAAGCAATGGGGTACAGTATAGATTTCAATAGCAATGGACCTGTAATTCAGAATGGTTACAGGAATAACCGTGAATTGCACGGAATCCATGAATTTGATGAAAACGCATTAAAATACAGGACCATGGACGCCATACGCCTTTTCAGGGAGAAACATCCGGAAACACCGCTGATAGGATTTTCAGGAGGCCTTATCACGGTGCTATCATACCTCATTTCCGGAACATCCGATAACAATCTCGTTTATACAAAAAATATTATGCTCGGTAATAATAATTTTACTGAAATGAAAAATATGATAAAAAATATGATCATAAAATATCTTAAAATGCAGATAAGTGCGGGAGTTGATGCTGTACAGATTTTTGATTCATGGCTCGGGTCCCTTTCACCATACATGTTTGAGAAGTACTTAAAAAAAGATATAATAGAAATAGTCAATGAAATAAAGGGAAAAACTCCGCTGATATATTTTGCCACTGGAAACTCGGGCATGATAGAACAATTCAATGGGATAAATCCAAATATTTTGAGCCTTGACTGGCGTGTAGACATAAAGCAGGCCGGCAAAATATTGAAGCCCGAAATAGGCATTCAGGGAAATCTGGATCCATACGTTGCAAGTTACAGTACCGGAGCCGCAGTTCAGGAAACAAAATTTATACTGCATCAGGCTGCCGGAATGAATAATTACATATTCAACCTCGGTCATGGCGTCCTACCGGAGACCTCTCCAGACACTCTTAAGGAAATAGTTGAAACTGTACACAAGCACAGTATTTTTTGATTCCGGGATGCTACTGTTAGAAAATAATAAATCTACCGGAAAAATACGTATTGATGAAGAAAGTAATACTGCTAAGTTATGGTAGCCCGGAAAAAATTGAGGATGTACCGGAGTACCTCGCCGGCATATTCGCTGGAAAGCCTGTTCCTGAAAATGTTCTGAATGAAAATATAAAGAAATATAAGATGGTGAACGGTAAATCGCCTTCCAATGAGATTATAAAAAACCTCAAGAATAAATTGCAAAAACTTCTGGCTAAATACGGGGATTTCGATGTTGTAGATGCATATAAACACTGGCATCCCGGCATAGAGGAGGTCGTTTCCTCGCTGGATTCAGATTATGAAGAAATAATAGCCCTTCCACTTTTTGCATTCAAATCAAATAATATAAAAAAATCATATGAAACACCTCTGGAAAACGGCCTGAATGGAAAAAACTTGAATTTAAAATTTATAAACGGGCTGGACAGAGATCTTCTAACCTGTATGTGGGCATCAGAGATCAGCAAATATATGTATGAATACGACAATTTTCTCTTTACTGCCCACAGCCTTCCTCTGATAGACGATGAAGGCGATTATGTGGAATCACTGGAAAGGAATTCCAGAAATATATCAAGGATGCTCGGGATAGGGAGTTATTATACTGCATTCTATAGTCAGGGCCCATATGGAAAATGGATCCAGCCATCAATTTATGATCTGCTGGACAAATACAGAATCGATAACGTTGATCGCATTCTGGTATCACCTGTGGGATTTCTCTATGAGCATCTGGAAATACTATATGACCTGGATGTAAAGTATAAGGAATTCCTATCTGACCATGGAATAAAATACGCAAGGGCCAGAACTCCATCAGATTCGGATGAAATGGCAGTACTTCTGAAAAACGCAATATTGGACAGTACTGGCCTTCATGAGTAAAAGCGGAAAAATCCTTTTTTCTATTTACAGATATGGGTAGTCAATTATTGATTCCATTTCCACTCTAACGTGTTGCTTTCCATCTTTAAACTTAAATCTTTTTAAGCTTTAATGCATAACTGAATTATGGAATCATACAGTATTTTTTGCTATAATGCATCCGATTACATAAAGGAGATTGCCAAAGTTGGAACGAACAGCGATATACAGCTATACCACAGAAAGGATGGCGATACAATCATGACATTCATTGAACCCGTTAAGTATCCTGAAAAAATTTCATCCCTAACAGATTCTATATATCCTTCTGACATGGCAATCATAAAGGTAACTACTATAAGCCGGGATCTGGGAGAGGTTATAGTTGCACTGGATCTCATGGAGAAAAGAGTCGGTTTTATTATCGTCAGTGAGGAACTCCGACCGGCAATTAAAAAGATCATTGAAAATACGTCACTCACGGGATATAAATTTTTCACAGGCAAGCCAATGGAGCTTATAGATGAAATAAAAAATGTAAAAATAAATCGCAGCGAAGCCAAAAACTTAACGGTTATTGATCACTTTTTCAAGGTGAAAGGTGTCGGAACGGTAGCCCTGGGGTTTGTACTTTCTGGAAGCATCTCAAAGCATCAAAAAATTATATTATCAGACCTGGACAGGGAAGTGGAGGTCAGATCAATCCAGATGAACGATGAGGATGTCGATACTGCCGGTGCAGGGTCCCGTGTAGGCCTTGCCCTGAAAAATATAGAGCCCACAGATATGGAGCGTGGCATGTTTCTCTCTGATAAACCCTTTAAATACGTGGAGGAAATAAAAGGGAATGTTGTCCCGCAAAGGAATCTGAAACTTAATCTTGGTGATAATTTTGAGGTATTCATATCAGATATAATGAGATTCCAGCGGGGGAAGTTTGAAAATGATCATATCATACTGGACAAAAAAATTCCGGTTATAAAGGATAAGGCTGTCGTTGCAAGCAACAACATAGTTCCAAGAGTTTTCGGGACTATCAACCTTTAATTTTTCTTTTCAGCATCTGTTCTGTTCCTATGTCATGCCTTATATAATAGTCGCCCTTTATATACTGCAACTTATCTTCTACTATATCAGATGCCTCATAAATGCTATTTCCAATTCCGATAAGTGCCAGTGCCCTGGATTTTGATGTTTTAACCATATTCATGGTTCCGGACACGGAAGAATAATAGAGTTTGAAGTTATCAGATTCAATTCCGTCCTTGATTGTTAGTTCAGATTCTTCCGGTTTTATGCCGTATCCCGGGGGAACTATGTATTTGAGCACGGTGGCCTTATTAATAAATTTAATATTGTCTTTCAGGGTTCCACTGTAAATATCGAGAAATATATCAACAAGATTGGATTTCAACAGAGTTAATACATTGATGCCTTCCGGATCGGCAAATCTTGCATTAACTTCTATAACCTTTACTCCACGGGCCGTATCCATAAACTGGCCATATATAACGCCTTTGAATGGATTCCCGTCCATTTTCATTGCATCCACTATCATTTTAAGGATATCTCTTGCCTCGTTTACAGTATCTATGCTGATGAATGGCAGTATAAAATTCTGGTCTGAAATGGATCCCATGCCACCTGTATTCGGGCCAAGATCATCTTCATACAGCCTTTTATAATCCTGCACCACTGGCATGAATGCAATATGGGTGCCATCTGTAAATGCCTGAATGGAAAACTCCTCGCCGATTTCTCTCTTCTCGAGCAAAACCCTGCCATCCTTTTCAAGAATACCGGATGCGTATGCAACGGCTTCTGCGGTGCCATTTATCTGCAATCCCATAACTTTGACTCCCTTTCCTCCTGTAAGCCCTATGGGTTTTATAGCATATTCACCATTATTTTCACGGAAGAATTTTTCCAGGTCTTCCCTGTTTGTTATCAATGTATTTTCAATGTCTCCTCTGATTCTGTATTTTTTCATTAAATTGCGCATATATTCCTTTGATGTTTCAATCCTTGCAGCCTTCTGTGTGGGAGACGCAACAGGTATGTGGTTTTCCAGTAGCCTGTCTACAAGATCAGTTTCAAGAACACCGTCAGGTCCTATAAAAGCTATATCAATTTTATTTTTTTGTGCAAAATCTACTATCTTCTGTGAATCTATGGTATACTTCATAACGCCACGGGATAGCCCCATTATAGATGGATTTTCATTTGTAATCACAGAATACAGTGTATCGGTTTCTCTGATTTTCCTTGCAATTGCATCTTCTCTGCCTCCACTGCCAACAAGTAAAACGTTCATTGTTCCTCGGCACGTAATGTCCTCTTGTTAATATTAAATTTACGGTGAAACTCCGTGGTAACCTTATATTTATGTGTATTTCTGTACTTTCTTGATGATACCATTCCGACTTTCTTCAATTTTTCAAGGGCTTCCTTATAATCATAGCCAAAATTTTCTCTCAGGTCTCCTGATATGGCTTCACCCTTCATTTTGAATATATATGATAGCATGGCAAGCTCCTTTTCCGTAAACTCTTTTTCTATAAATGGCTCCACAAAGGGAACCATTTCATTACTCAATTTAATCTTGTAACTATTTCCGAACTGTCCAACCCTTAGCGAGCTATTAGTTTCTTCGTAGGTTCTGGATATCTCTTTTATTGCCCTGCTGAATTCAACTGTACTTATACCCATATATTCCGAGACTTCAGATGCCTTGAGAGGCTCACTGGAAGAGTACAGTATGGCTTCTACTTTCTTCGAGATATCATTCATGGTAAATCAATATAATATAGAGAATTTAAATTTATTGAATGGACTTCCTATCTATATTTGGCCAGTACCTGAAAACATAATTATGCTATCTTGCATACACTTCTATGCATCCGCAAAACAATGTGGATAAAAATTCTAAATACGCATACGGCGAATTTGATTCTGTTCCTGCAGATATGCGCAGAAATTCTTCCTCCGAACTGTTTACATTGTGGTTTGCTTCTAACCTGACAATAGGAGATTTTGCCATAGGATTTATCCCAGTATTGCTGGGCCTCAGCATCCAGATGGCACTGTTTTCAATGGTGCTGGGCAGTATTATGGGGTCCGCTCTTGTTGGCCTCATGTCAAGAACCGGGACACTTACAGGTCTTCCGCAGATGGTGCTCGGGAGGCGTGCATTCGGAAAGCATTTCGGTATATTCATGACCGGGCTCCAGTGGCTGAATACCCTTGGCTGGCTCACGGTCAATCTGATTCTTGCATCATTCGCCTTTTCTCTGGCATTCCATGTGCCATATTATGAGATTTCCATACTTCTGATGGGTATAATCATATTCCTCATATCAAATTCCGGGCGCAGGGTTATTTCATTATTTGAAAAAGCCATGTCCGTTGTACTGGGTATCCTGTTCCTTTTCATAGTTCTCAATGCTGGATTCCACGCAGGTGCCATATACGCTTACAAACCTGTGTATTACGGTTTCGGGGTTGCATTCGGGATAACACTGGCAACATCATTTTCATATCTCATGTCATGGGGCCCATATGCCGCTGATTATTCACGGTACAATAAAACCAGGAATTCATTTATATACACGTTCAGCGGAGGTCTTCTGGCAACTGTATGGGCTGAAATTGCCGGGCTTCTTATTGCCATAATGTCAATGAACCCCTCCGGCAATCCTGCTATTGGATTGAATTATGTTCTCGGCCCCTACGCCATCATTGGATTATCTGCAATTTTTCTGGGGGGGATAGCTGCGGATGCCTTAAATCTGTATTCCAATTCCATATCCCTGAAAAGTACCGGTGTAAAATTAAAAAGAATATACACTGTAACAATGGGAATCATAATAGCTATATTGCTATCAGTAATTCTCTATACGAAATTTTATTCTTTCTATGAGGATTTCCTCTTCCTGCTTGACTACTGGATAACTCCCTGGCTCGGCATAATGATAGCTGATTTTTTCATTGTCAACAGAGACAGGACATTCAATTTCAAATCAATACCGGGATTCAATTTTGCCGGGATATTTTCATATTTCATAGCACTGGCCATTTCAGTTCCATTCATGGACCCGGGCATAGTATATGAGGGGGTTATATCAAAATTATACCTCGGCGGGGTTGACATAAGCTATTATATTTCTTTTATTCTAGCGCTTATACTGTATCCTATAATAAGAAAAATAATTAATAGATTCAATATGCACATACATGCTGAATGATACTGAGATATCATCCTATATTAAAGATGGGAAACTGATCGGTGAAAATTATGATCCTGATTGCCTGACACCCAATGGCTATGATTTGAGGATAGGAGAACATAGTGGAGAAACGGTAGAAAAAAATCAGCTATTTTTTATTTCCAGCCTCGAGAAATTGAGCATGCCGGATAATATTGTAGCAGCACTGTATATAAAATCCAGATATTCACGGCACGGGATATTTTCCTCATTCGGTTTTGTAGACGCCGGTTTTTCAGGAAACCTTACAATGACATTTTATAATTTCGGTGAGTCTATCAGAATCAATTCAGGCATGAAGTTCGTACAGATTGTTTTTTATGAAATAAATGCACCTGCAAAAAACTATGCTTCAAGGTCAGGAAATTTCCAGAACAGCAACGGAATCAATCGCGGATAGGGGAATACTCAATTCTTCCTGTTCATAAAGATTTATTTATAAAATCCCGATTACGGTTAAATGAAGGCTTTTATCATAGGCAGGTTTCAGCCATTTCACAACGGGCATCTGGCAATAATAAAACACATACTCGAACATAATGAATACGTTGTTATAGGAATAGGAAGTGCCCAGCTTTCACATACACTCATGAATCCTTTTACAGCCGGTGAGCGTTATCTCATGATACTGAATACACTGGAAAATAGTGGTATTTCAAATTATTATATAGTACCAATCGAGGATGTTAATTCCAACCCTATGTGGGTTGCACATGTGGAATCACTGACACCACCATTTCACAGGGTTTATACAAATAATCCGCTTGTAAGACGTCTCTTCTATGAAAAACAGTATGAAGTTCTTTCAATGCCCATGATGAACAGGGCATCATGGTCCGGTACAAAAATCAGGCAAAAAATTCTGAACGGTGGTAACTGGAAATCAGATGTACCTGATACAGTTTACAATATAATGAATGACCTTGACGGGATAAACCGCATAAAAGACCTCTCAAAGGACGATGAAGACCCTATATGAACTGATGTTATTTGATTCCCGGGTACCGGCAAGTAGATTCCAGGAATATTTATTTTTCATAATAAGAAATCTTATTCTTATAGATATTGTAACTGCGACAATACGGGAATTGGACAAAAATATATATGGATTTCAGATACTATACATGAATGAAAATTAAGATGAGAGTTATTGCCGCATCCTACAGGCAGAGCGATGTGACTGTGGAACTGTTCGGCCGTACCGAGGACAGCAAGTCTATAACTGCACTGTATTACGGGTTCAAACCATATTTTGATTATGTTGAACCAGACCAATCTTGCATAAAATCCATTGAATCAAATCCAGAATTCATCAGAATGGAGGATAAACAATTATTCCTGGATGGAAAATATGTTAATGTAAAGCGCATATTCATAAAATCTCCATGGAAGGTTCCTGAACTGAGGAAAATTTGCCCATGTCAGGCACTTGCTGCTGATATACCATTCCACCACCGGTTCATATATGATTTTGATCTCGGCTCCACAGTGGAAATTGAGGGGGAATCTGAAGAATCAGAAAAGAACAATTATACAACAGACCTTGTTATTAAAATAAATGAAGTGAAAAAGACAGATGACTTCAATCCTCAGCTTAAAATATTTTCCTTTGATATAGAGAATTCCATCTCAACAAGGCAAATTTTTGTGATTGGATATTCTATATATTTCAGAGGGAATATAACCGAGGGCTCACTCACGGGAAAGGAATCTGAAATACTTGAAAATTTCAATAAACTGGTGCAGCAGGAGGACCCTGATTTAATTACAGGGTACAACATAGATGGATATGATATGCCACTCCTGGAGGAGAGAATGAGGTTCAACAGAATCCAGTTCAGGATAGGAAGGGATTTTATTCCTCCAAGAAGGATAATGGACCAGTACTGGAGGCTTCATGGAAGGGTAATTGATGACACATGGTGGGAGGTGAGAAAGGTTCTGCATCCCAAGCATGAGACGCTCAATTATGTTTCTCATTTGCTACTCAATGAGGGGAAGGAAAACGTAAACCGGCTTGATATAGAAAATGAGTGGGCAAAAAGACCTGACGATGTTATAAAATACTGTATCAAGGATGCCAGGCTTGCTTTACTGATATACCGGCAAATACGGATACTGGACAGAAATTTATATCTTTCAACCGTTTCCATGCTTCCACTGGATGATGTAACCAATGGCGGAACAAGCACTTATGTAGATTCCCTCCTGATAAGAAGGGCTGATCGGGAAAACATAGGGGTACCCATGAGCTCATCCAAATTCTCTAATGATACATATGCCGGTGGTTATGTGCATACCATGGACCCCGGGCTTTTTGATATGATAGTCGTACTTGACTTCAAAAGTATGTACCCATCAATGATTATTAAATATAATATATGTTTCACAACCCTGAGTAGTGAAGGAACCATTGTGGCCCCCAACGGTGCCAAGTTCCTTTCAGCGGATGTCAAGAAAGGATTGATACCTGATTTGCTCGAACAGCTCATGAAAAAACGTGACGAGGTCAAGAAACAGATGAAGACCGATAAGGCCAATTATGAGTACCTGGATGGGCTGCAGGCTGCTATAAAAGTGTTGATGAACACATTTTATGGAGTTCTTGGCACTTCCTTTTACCGGTTCACTAACAGGGAAATAAGCAGTGCAATCACGGCCTTTGCAAGAAATACAATAACGTCTATAATTGATGATCTGGAAAAAACCGGTAATAAAGTCATATACGGGGATACAGATTCCATTTTCATAGAATCCGGA
>JAJZZW010000118.1 GCA_021797385.1 Thermoplasmata archaeon
CATGAAAAGAATGTATAAATTTTTATCTTTCGGAACAATAGTATTCCGTTTTTCAGTTACGGTGATACATTCGTATATCCTTGTTGCTGGCATAGGTAATATACCATAGATATAACATAATAGTTAGAATCCCTTTATTTAATCAGATTGGTCTGTCGGCTGAGGCTGATCACTTTCCTTTAATATTTTTATGGTAGAATCTCTGAATCTTTTGAAACGATCATAGCTTATTTTATGGGTCAGAATACTTGTGTCCGGGTTTATTTTGTGCTCAATTTTTAATAGGTGATGCTTTGCAACAGAATATCTATCTATTAATCCATTACTTTTCATGGCAATTAAACATGCACCCAGTGTAGTTGGCTCTATCCCTGTTATTTCATATCTCAGGTTTGTTAGTGCAGCAACAATTGATCCAATATTTACTTTAGACATTCCGCCACCTGCAATTATGCCATTGAAGTGATGTGTACCCTCATTCGATCTCATTAGATTTTCTATCATATCCACACTCAGATATGCCATGCTATGCACAATAGCCGCTATCATATCATCGTTTGTTGACCATCTGTCAATGCCATAAAAACCAGCCCTGATCTGTGTATTAAAAATTGGGCACCTTTCACCCTCCAGATACGGTAGAAAGGTAATTGCCCTGGGATTCATATCAATCCTATTCACATCTATGTTTCTTTTAAAATTCCTTTCAGCCCAATCAAGAATTGTTGAATACTGCGAATTGCATCCATTTATTAAATACCTTCCTTCGAAATAGAGATCATTATACAATGTATTGCTTTTAACAGGCGTTTTTGAAACATATCCAGCACAGAGTGTAGAGCCATTAGTTATGAAGAATTTATTAGAATCCATACTGATCGAACCCAGGGCCGAAACAATTGTATCAACTGTACCTATACTTACAGCCATATGTCGATATTTGCAGGAATATTCAGGTGGAACAAGTTCAGGAAGTCTGGTTTCAATTCCAAGTTCCTGTACAGTTGTAGGTTCCCATACCCCGGTCTTATGATTCAGAAGTCCCCATTCCAGAACAGTATTGATATCCTGTACCGGCTGATTCTTTGAATTTTCTAGTTTTGTAAATAAAAACCCATTGAGGTCGACTATCCATCTGGTTGCCGCGAATATATTTGAAGCATTTTTTTTAATCCATTTAAGTTTCTGATAAAAAAACTGTACATTTGGGATATTGAGAGTTATATCTCTATAAGTATCTTTATTCAGATATGATAGAAAATCTGATCCCAGTAATGAATTATACGGAACCCCTGTCAAAGCAATTTTTTCTGCATTCATGCAGATGAGTATTGGGGCCATTGTAGACATACCAACATATAATACCCCCATTTTATCAAGCATATCTAAAGTATGGAGATATATATCAGCCACCATATCAACATTTACATTATCTTTTTCGAATGCACCACCAGGGTATCTAACATTTCCAGATCTTACTAGTTCCATGTCCTCCAGATCATATACAGCCCATTTAATTGAGGAAGACCCAACATCTACACCAGCTATCAGTTTGTTTTTAACCATAATAAATTAAAGAATAATATGTTTGTAAATATAATAATTGCCTTCTGGATAATTGTATCCGGATTCAGTCAAATGTTATAGCACCTTTTAAACCCTTTAATTCCCTTGAATATTGAAAAGCATCCTTCAAAGAACTAAGTGGAAATGCCTTTGATACTATACTTCCAAGATCCAGAATTTTTCTGTTTACAATTCCAGCGGCTTCAGCATAATGATCCAATGTGGTACCCGTTGATCCGGTAAAAGTAATCTGGTTGTAATGCAGCTGATTCATAGACGTTGTGATGCTGGAGTCTTCAAGAGATCCCCCGAATATAACCATGGTGCTCCCTGCATCTACATATTCTATAGCCTGATCCAGTGCCTTTCTGTTTCCTATAGTTATATCTATCAAATCCATATTACCTTTTATAGTCTGCAATTCTTCAGGATTTTCTATCACATTTATTGTTCTTGACGCACCAAATTTCGTTGCCATATCAAGCCTTTCCTTCATCATGCCTGTAACGAAAACCTCTGGGACATTATAATAATGCTTCAAAAGCTGGAGATGTATCATAGCATTGGGTCCATCTCCTATAATAACTGCCTTTTTAATTTTCTCTGGCCTTGCAAGTGATAGGGCATTCAGGGAAACAGCTACTGGTTCAACAAACGTTCCTTCAATGAAGGAAATATTATCTACCAATTTTATTACCATATTATTTTTAATATAATCTGCTGGTACACGCATATATTCACTATAACCACCATCTACGTTGACACCCAGACTTGTAAGGTTTCTGCACATATTATGCAAGCCCCTGAGGCACCGATCGCAAACCATGCATGGATTGTCGGCTGCAATATTTACTCTTTCCCCCGGTTCAAAACCCTTACTCATACTTTTTTCGACAATGCCGGACACCTCGTGTCCGAGCACCCGTGGAGTTATGATTGAATGTGATCCAGAATAATATGCTTTTACATCGGTCGGGCAGACTCCAACAGCCTTCACTTTCAATAATATTTCACCCGGTGAAATTGCTGGGGTTGCTGAATCAACAATCTTTATATTTTCTTTGCCATAATAAATAGCAGCCTTCATTCAGATATATATAAAAGATATTAAAAAATATTTGTTTTTATTTTTCCAGTTTCGTAATATCCACCGATTTCGTAACATATGAATCCCCGAGGGTATCATTTTTATACTTTATTGCTACATATATTATTGCGGCAATCGCAAGAATGAATACAAATACTAACCCACCGAAATATGGTTCTGTCAGATTACTGTACCCCTCGTAAAATGAATATACAAAGAGTATTATTGCACCTGCCGGAGCAATGATCGATATGACAAGGTTTCTGGGCTTGAGAAGGCTTACCTTTTTCCTGAAGAGATATACTCCGAGGCTGAGATCAGGAATTATGTGATGTATGAACCAGAATGCAACAGCCATGCTTCCGGCCAGGAATAAAGCGTCAAAAACACCCTGGCTTAGTCCATAGAAATGTATCATTACGATTTCATCAATCACCGTTGCAGCAAGTCCAATTACAAGATTTACAAGTGCTGCATTTATAGGTGTGCCTCTCTTTGAAATTTTTGATAGGCTTTTTCCGCCGAGGAAATTATCCCTGGACATGGAATATAAGAGCCTGGCGGTTGTCATTCCCGGAACAAAGCCACCGAATCCCTGACCCAGGAGGGCTACAAGAACAAATAATATCGCAGCTGGAATACCCAGATATGGGATGAAAGCCGCAAGCCCCGGGCTGAGATCACTCTGCAGCAAGGAGGCATGGGGAAGACCCACTGCCACAACCTCTGCATATATTGCCATTACACCAACCACAGTTGGAATTATAACTCCTATTACTATAGCTTTCCAGACATCTTTGAATGAAGCCTTTCCCTCTTCAGAGAAAAACAGGGGAACGCCGTAACCTGTATAGAACAGGAACCCAGCGAGTATGACGCCCAGGAAAAGCCCGCTCAATCCACTGGGAGCACTGGCCGGGTTAAATGCCTGTACTGAATTGTAAGGAGACCTCATAATAACTATTGCAGAATATGTTACCAGTACTATTACCTGAAGTATTCCAGAGATTATGACTATTTTTGCCGATATTGATAGATCAAGGGCGGTAATTAAAAACATGGCAAACATGAATACAACAGATATAAGAATAAACAGCCATGATGGAAGTATATAGTCTGAAATATAAGTCAGGGATGTATATATTACGTAGGCAAAGGCTGTAGAAGTTAAAACATCGAAGGAGAAAAAGTAGAAGAGATTTTCAAGGGCTACAAACTTGCCTACAGATTTTCCGAAAGCCAGTTCAGCAAGCCCATAATAACCACCACTGAAAGAGGCAATTCTACTGTATTCTAAAATAGGAACTGTTGCTAACAATATCAATACTGCCCCTATAATAGGAATCAACGGTGCCGCAAATCCACCGTACTGAACCGCAGCTGCAGCATTTGACACAGCCATTGCCATAGGATAAATGGCTGCTACAGTCATGAATGCCATAGCCCATAAACCAATCTTATTTTTGCCAAGCGTATGCTTAACATTGTCATCCATGCCACTTCAACTATATATTGTATTTAATCTTTTCTATAATTTTGCCTGTATTTAAATCGAAATATACTATTACCGGTGCTTAATAAATTCAAAAATCAGGAATAAACCATTATTTTGTATGGATACCTGGAATTCAGGCAATCTTAATATAATTAATAGAATTACAGCGAGATAATAATGGCACAATATGGAAGAGAGCACAGACTGTTCAGGTTGTTCGGCAGGAAGAGGATATTGATAATGGCTATGGACCATGGAATTCCTATGGGAGAACAAAAGGGCCTTTATAATATAGAAGAAATAATAAAAACAAATTCACAGTATATTGATGCAGTAATACTCAATAAAGGAACAGTTCAAACTATTGATTCCAGAGTACTGAACCGTACAGAGCTTATTTATAAGCTGAATGGCATTACATCACTTGCTCCGAATCCATATGACCTTATTATGTTTACCACCGTGGAAGAAGCAATTTCTTATGATCCGGTCGCAGTTTCTTATGAATTGTACATTGGGGCAGAACAGGAACAGCGCAGATTAGAAGAACTTTCCAGAGTTATAATCCAGGCCAATAAATATGATGTCCCTATTATAAGTCATATATATCCAAATGCTGAAAACAAAAATCCGGAAATAATCTCACATTGTATAAGATTAGGCTTAGAACTTGGCACAGATGTTATAAAAACCTTTTATTTCCATGGAATGAAAGATCAGGTTGAAAGAACTAAAAGACCTATAGTAATTGCGGGTGGAGAAAGGATGAATGAACCCGAGGAAGTATTCAGCTATGTAAAAGATGCTATGAACAGTGGAGTTAAGGGAATAGCCATGGGAAGAAATCTATGGGGATGGAATGAGAAGACTCCAGATGTTGTAAAAGAAGTATCAAAAATAGTACACAGCTAAGTAATTTATTTCCTATAATATTTTTATTGTTGATAAATAGCTGACAATCTACCCGCTTTAAAGTTTAAAAGAAAAGGTGTCGCAATCTTAAGTAACGGTATAAAATAAAAAAATTATACCCATCCGTATTGCGCTATTATCACATATATCTCCAATTCAGTATATGCCTATAGAAAGATATAAAATAAGCTAAATGGTCCCAATTGCGTTGATAATACAAATAAGATAAAAGAAAATATCAGCAGTTGAAAAAAATTCAGAATAATATTGAGAATTTCTTAAATACTTATTGCAAAGGTAATCAAATTCATGATCCCAGTAAAATTTACTAGTCCCCGTAACCTTTAATTAAATATGCAGTAACTTACCCAATAATAAAGGGAATATTAGTTCTAATATTTCAAGAATTTCCATTTCAATCATTCTTTCACCTTATCTTTTTAAATGGTAGTAAATACCATTGACCCAATAATATATTCAATGAATATATTGCAAACTATTGTGAGCATTAGCTAAATCATAGATAGAAGTGATACAAATTCCAGTTTTTTAAAGGGGTGTTCAATTTTTTCTTGATATTCATAATTTATCTCAATATTATAATCTGACAATATAAAAAATTTCCTTCCAAATATAATAAGTTGCATGATTCAATATTATTTGAGCATGTTTATTATTGATTCATAATCAAGATCGTATATTTTTGGAACAGAATTCAAATATTTCTTTTGCATAATTTATACACCTGTTTGCGTCTTCAATCGAATAATATTTGTACGGTGAATCATTAGTATTATAATCAGGATACATTGAGCCGATATATATCCCATCCAATTCTTTTGACTTTTCTATT
>JAJZZW010000119.1 GCA_021797385.1 Thermoplasmata archaeon
CCCATGACACCTGATAATTTCAACAGGAATGTCCCGGTAAAATGGAATCCCAGTGCGGTGGCCGCTATATCACCGAAGAGTATTGATATTGAAGCCATTGAAAGTCCTATGTACCAGTTTTTTATCATCCCGGGCTTAAATGATCCTTTCAGGGATTTCCCACGGTATTTCTTCGGATACTGTGGCAGGTATACGAAAAGCCATAGGGATGCTATTATTGTCAATATAGCAGGAAATGCCATGATTCCTGTAAGTGAAAAGGCAAGATATATATAAGGACCCAGAAGTGCACCTGAAGACATACCGAGAAACAGGGAACCTATGCTTAATCCCGTGATTGTGGCAGATTTTTTTCTATCCATTGATTCGGCAATGCTCCCTACAGGGGCAAGGGAAAATGGATAGGCGCTGGCTGCAATAATTGATAAAATTAGGAATTCAGTATAGTCTGTGGCAAATATACGTATGAATAACCCGGCTATGGAGAATAGCATGGCAAGATATATTGAGGACTTTACTGTAAATTTGGCAGAGAGAACTCCGGCTATAAGGCCAATGATAGCCATTGTGTACCCATATACAGAGAGTATAAGCACTATTTCCGACAGAGTTGCGGACAGATGTGCGATTAGTTCCGGTATGACAGGCGCCAAAATAAACCACCCGAAGCCTATTGTAAAAACAAAAAACCAGTACGGTAAGAGTTTTTTCAAATTATCCATGATAGTGAATGACATTCATGTACATAAAAGTTTATACAGTTTAAATATAATTTATGTCTTTCAGATATATTTAATAAGTGGCGAATAATAAAATATCATGGACTTTTCATTCAGCGATGAACAGGAACTATTAAGAGAGAATACTGCAAAGTTTTTGGAGAAAAATTTAAAGCCTTTTGTCAGGTCTATAGATGATAATGGAGAAATTCCGGAGACTTTTTTTAAAAAAGCAGGCGAAAATGGAATTATATCCCCATTTATTAACCAGAAATATGGGGGACCTGGCCTATCTTTTATGGATTCTGTTATCATAGCAGAGGAAATTGCAAAAGTCGATACGAGTATGGCAACCTCTGTTTATTATCTTCTGAACACATCGTGGGCTTACGTGCTCCAGAAATACGGTAAGGAAGAATTAAAGGAGAAACTGCTGCCTGATATTGCAAATGGGAATAAATTCATAGGAATTGCATCAACTGAGCCATCCGGTGGGAGCGATGTGGCAAACATAACCACCACCGGTGAACTAAGAGATGGAAAAGTGATTATCAACGGTGAGAAATTGTACATAAGCGGTGCCATGGAGGCCAGAAAGAACGGTGGAGGGCATCTGACACTGGTTAAAACAGACAAAAGCATGGGGCATAAGGGAATAACCATGGTCTATATTCCTGCTGATACAAAGGGTATGGAAATCACCAAACTTCAGAATATGGGAAGGATGGGTATATCTACATGTGGAATCAAATATAATGATGTAGAAGTCCCGCAGGAAAATATCATAGGCAAAATCAATGAGGGATTTTATTATTCCATGGACGGATTCAACCATGCAAGAATTATGGTAGCAGCGGCATGTAATGGTTTATCTCTTCGGATGCTTGATGAAGGTATAAAATACATAAAAGAGAGAGATGCATTCGGAAAGAAGCTAGGTGATTTCGAGGCAATAGCCTTCGAGGCTGCAGATCTGAAGACAGAAATTGAAATGGCATGCCTGCTCAATTATAAATCAGCGTACATGGCAGATATGAATGACCCTGACTTTTATATATATAGTTCAATGTCAAAACTTACATCCCCGCAGATTGCCATGGATACTGTAAAAAAGGTAATGATGTGGTTCGGAGCTTATAGCTATACAAAGGACTCCGGCATAGAGAGAAGTGCCAGGGGAATATTTTCATATCTGGTTGGTGCGGAGGGTGCGTTGAACATAATGAAAATGATAATCTCACGTTCCATGTTGAAATAATAATATTTAATTGTATATATTAAAATCGGCAGTACGATGTTGCCAGATCCACATACCTTGAACAATATTTTTTATGATAATTGAGATAAAATTAAAGACAGTACAACAAATATAGATTAATGGTGTCCTATATCAACATACATGTCCACAGAGGGAAATCTAAAATAAATTCCGGAGCGGAATGGTTTGATGTTTATACAATGGAACCTTTTGAAAATAACAGGGCAAACAGGGATATTATTAATCAGCTTTCAAAATATTTCAAAGTTGATTATCAGAGAATAGAAATTGTCAGGGGTTCAAAGTCCAGGAAAAAAGTTATAAAAATAAATGATTAAGTTAATTCTATTGATAATTTTATAAATCTAATACCTATTTATGCATCATTACGCTCTCCTTATGTCCAGAGTTCACAATAGATAATATGCCTTTAAGTAGGGTTTTATATGTAAAACGGGTATACACATATATGTTCAGCGATAACCTGTTAAATGGAAAAAATATTCTTATAACCGGTGGCGGCACCGGACTTGGAAAGCAGATGGCAGAAACTTTTCTGAAACTTGGAGCCACGGTATCCATAGTGAGCAGACATGAGGAACACCTGATAGGGGCAAAAAATCACTTCAGTAAAATGGGGTATCATATTGAGGCGGAAAAATGCGATGTGAGAAATCCTGAAGAATTAAAAAGTGCCATTGATGCTATAGAGAAAAAAACCGGAAGTATAAACGTACTTGTAAACAATGCCGCAGGGAATTTTATCAGTAAAACAGAGGACCTAAGCCCCAAGGCATTTGATACTGTAATAGGGATAGTTCTCAATGGCAGTTCGTATGCCTCACTGGAAATGGGAAAGCGCTGGATTAAAAATTCCATAAAGGGCACCATACTCAGCATAGTTGCAACCTATGCGTGGACGGGATCTGGCTATGTTGTCCCCTCAGCCATAGCAAAGGCAGGTGTTCTTGCATTAACAAGGTCACTTGCCGCAGAATGGGGTCATTATGGAATAAGGACTGTTGCAATTGCACCTGGTGCGTTCAGGACAGAGGGTGCCTGGTCCAGACTCTTACCAGGAGAAGAGTATGAAAAGGAAATTATAGATGGAAATCCGGAAAGAAGGCTTGGTACCAAGGAAGAAGTGGCAAACATAGGGGCATTCCTCATATCTGATCTGGCATCTTATATAAATGGAGATGTTATTACAGCAGATGGCGGGCAGTCATTATACGGGGCCAGTTTTTTTAATATGATGGAAAAACTCCCAGATGATCTGTGGAAGATGATGCGTCAGAGATGATTTATTTCCTTTTTATATAAGTTAATTTATATTCTGGAAATAACAAATATTTTTATAGAACTATTCTTATATAGCAGGATGGCGTCTAATGCAAGAATAAGGTATCTCATAACAACACTCGGATCTGTTATTACCATGATTTCAGGGATTTTGGTATTGCTTCTTTTATTCATATCGGGGCTTGCAGGTGCCGCACAGCTCATGTTTTTTAATCCAGCGGGCTTCGTGGTAATAGGAAGCTCCATAGTTATGGCTATATTTCCTATAATCTGGATAATACTGGCTTATATTATATACTCCATGGCCAAGGGAACACACAGAAAGGATAAACTGGTCAATGGTATCATAATAATAATTCTAGGATTTATCATATTATTCATGGGTGGAGGATTTGTTATAGGCCCTGTACTTGACATAATTGGAGGGTTTTTGTTAATATTGTAATTCCCATACAGTAATATAATAAATGATTTATGTACAGATATATTAGTTAAATTGCACTTATGTTTTACGTCAATTAAAAATGTCTAATTTTAGGCAATTACATAACACAATTTCGAATATTTTCAGAATATATTTATATATTGATAGATATTGTCATGCTTATGGATAGTATATTTAAATTAGGTTTTCAAAAAAAAGAAACAGTCAGACAGGCGGCTGGTGAGAGTCTTAAAAGATTCATTTTAATAGCTATTGTTGCAGGACTTCCAGCATTTTTAGAAGGATTCGATGGAGAGATATATTCTTTCGGTTCATCATATATTGTTCCATCACTTACTGGACCGGTATATCTTTCAATCGGTCTCATATTAACTGGATACGCAATAGGAATAGCAATATTTAGCCTTGTTGGGGGATACCTGTTTGACAGGTATTCTGTAAAAAATACAGTAATACTTTCAGTTGTAATATTTTCAGCTTTTACTATAATGACTGGTTTCGTAACCACGACTCCAGAACTTTTCATAGCCAGACTGGGAGTTGGAGTAGGTGTTGGTATCTTCCAACCTGCAGGTGTCGCTTTGCTGGGGGATATATTTTATGAAACCCGTGGGAAGGCGGTTTCTGTATGGGCAACATTCTTCTCCGTTGGACTGTTTGCAAGTCCGTATCTTATAGCACCTTTTCTTCCTGCATTCAGGCTACCCTTTGAAATATCCGGTGCTCTTGCTGTTATAATACTTATACTTGTAATTCTAATAATTCCAATTACCTTTAAAAAGGAAAAACAGACTACCAAGGTAAAGCTGAAAAATGTATTTAATAGAAATATAATTCTTTTATCAGTTTCTATTTTCTTTTTCGGGATAGCATTATTTGCAGGATATTTGGGTTATTTTTCTGATTATCTTGAAACTGGATTATCAATATCCACCGGAAATGCTGCAATAATAGCATCTATGGCTGGTGCCGGAGGATTTATTATGGCATTCCCAATAGGATTTATTGCAGACAGGATAGGAAGGAAATATATGGTTATAATAACATCCTTGCTGATTGCAATAGGTTCTGCAGGAATGTTTTTCCTGTTTACGTCATATTTTGGTTTAATCATTGCCACTTTTATTTTCGGTTCAGGATGGGGAGTTTATGTTGACCTCCTAGTAGCCCTAGGGCAGGATTCGGTAGAAGATAGAATAGTTGGATCAATTTCAGGATTCCTGTTCTTTATATTTAACGTCGGAACTATGATAGGTGGCCCACTTTATGCAGTATTCCTATCAAAATACCCAACATTGTCACAATTCAAGGAAGGGGCTATAATAACGGTAATAATACCGACAATTTTGGCACTACTTTTCGTCGTATTTACAAAACGCATGACAAAGAGCACTATAGCCGAGCATCCAGAATTTGAAAAACGGGTATCATGAAAAATACTTTTTAATTATTTCAATGAGAGTTTCTTAATTTATATATATGCCTGTGCAAAAGATAAAGAGGTATCAGAATTATAAGTGTCGGCAGTGCAGCATAGTAAGTAAAATATTTGAATGGAAAGAAAATATTTGAAACTGCGCTATAAATTACAAGTATAACAGCTACAGCACCTATAGCGTAATCTGCTACGACGAGTCTATCCATAGTGTGTTTATTTATACTCTATATATTAATTTTTATACAAAATTCAATGCTAATGCACGCTGGTTATACATACCATAGGAGGGGACCCTTTCAGTGATATAGGCAAACTATTCGGTGCATTCCTGGCATCCATATTCTTTACGAGGAGATTTCAGTTATTTAACAATGTGATACCTCCTTCATGAGAAAAAAGATTCGGGAACAGCCAGATAAAAATGGCAGCCGGTGCATTTTCTGGTTCGTTCCTTATGCTGCTCGGTGCAAGAATGACTGATGGATGTGCATCAGGGCATATACTGGGTGGAGATTTACAGATGGAGTAAGCAGGCTGGAATTCTTCATAATTGTTATGATATCCCTGCTAATACTGGCACATATAATATACAGGAGGTGGTTGAGTGACTTCCTCCCCAAGCTAACGCATGTGGCTTCCCGCTTCTA
>JAJZZW010000120.1 GCA_021797385.1 Thermoplasmata archaeon
CAACGGCTTTAACGGTGCGGTTTACTTCGCAGGTGCACTAACAGGTGGTTATCTACTCTCACTTTTCATAGATTTTTTTCCACTCAAGCTCGCCCTCACCTTTTCATAAATGCGGGCTTCGACATATCCGTCCTGGGGGAAGGTGACGAAACAATATATGATATTGCAAATTCAATTATTGACGGAAGCGGGTTTGATTGTGTGAAAGGAATAGTTTACAGATCGGAGTCCGGTATAAAGAGAACAAAGCCGAGAAAACTTATTTCTGATCTTGATACTCTTCCATTTCCGCCACTGGAACTCCTCGATCCTTCAAAGTACACCTTCAAGGTTTTCGGCAGCGATGATCGTGTTATGTGCCTGGAAACATCCAGGGGATGCCCCTATGGCTGCGATTTCTGTTCTGTCACACCTACATGGGGGAACACATGGAGAAACAAATCAAATGAAAGGATTGTGCAGGAAATGGAGCGTGCCCGTGATGCAGGATATAACTGGATATTCTTCACCGATGATATATTCATAGTTGAACCAAATGTAAAACACAGAAACGAACTCTTTGACATGATCATAGAAAAAAATCTGAACACATCCTGGATAGTTCAGATGAGGGTCGACGTAACATCAAGGCATCCGGATCTGATTGAGAAGGCAGCAAAAGCTGGAATGAGTATATCGTTCCTGGGTGTCGAGTCCGGAAGCCCGGAAATCCTCAAAAAGATGCATAAGGGAGAATTCACTCCCCAGTCAGTAAGCGCCGTAAAAGTTCTATCCTCAAACGGAATCATTGTAATTGTTGGGATGATGGTGGGTGCACCATATGAGAGGTACAGAGACCTGAGAACCACCGTTAAATTCTCCCGGGAACTGGCCAGGGCAGGAGCCGACGCACTCCAATTCTCAATTTATACACCGCTGCCCGGAACAAGGATATTTGATGAAGCACTGGACAGCAAATCCTTATTCACGCTGGACTGGGATAGGTATGACGTTCTCACACCTGTTATGAAAACCCGTGTGGGTCCTGTTCTGGATCAGATAGTGCAGTTCTATGCATCATACTCATTTTATATTTATAAGTTCATGCGCGGCAAGCTCCTTGGTCTGCAGCTTTCCGGAAAAAAGCAAAAGCTGATAGATACTGGCACGAAATTTATTATTGATATGATGCCGGATTATCTAAAGAGCATGGCAGCCTTTCCAAAGCATTTGCTGGAGACCTATGATATGTACTGGAAGGCAAAACGCAGCGGCTTTATAGGTCGTGAGGGCCATGAAGACATATCAGAAAATTCCGGGAAAATAATCTACGATCTCGGGAAAAAGAAAAATGTTTATTATATGATTAAAAGATAACAAAATTTTATAAATTCAGGATTTGTTTGCAATTATTTTTTTCACTGTCTCTATTATATCATTTTCGGAGTATCCCATTGCCAGGGCTTCATTTACTATCTCGGTTTCCTTTTCAATTAACTTACTCTCTGAACCGGGATGCTGCCGGTCTGCTATTATGTACTTTTTATTCTTTCCTATGACTATAATTCCATTCTCCCTTAAGCGCTGGTATGCCTGATTTACTGTATGAAAATTAATTCCCAGGGTTCCAGCCATAATCCTTGATGAGGGTAGTGTATCTCCCTTTTCAAGATTTCCAGATATAATATTCAGAACTATTTGATTATACAGCTGCATGTATATTGTTTCATCCGAATTTCTGTCAAGGCTTATCTCCAGATTTTTAACCATATGTTCTATATATTCTATAATAATATAAATACTTAATCGCATATAATCTCATCTGGGATTGATGGGTGCACCGGAAGGAGAACCGGGCTGCCGTGGTTTGAAGAGCACACTCAGGACGCTGTTGCTCCTCCCTCCACCCGGTACTTCTTTGAGTCCACGGAAGAGGAATGAAGAGATGAATCTACCGGAAAATACAATCAGATATGAAAAGGTGAGGGCGAGCTTGAGTGGAAAAAAATCTATGAAAAGTGAGAGTAGATAACCACCTGTTAGTGCACCTGCGAAGTAAACCGCACCGTTAAAGCCGTTGAGAATGGATATATATTCAGCTCTATGTCGTTCTGGGACAATATCAAGGGTATATGATGTGAGAATTGTATTCTGTATGGACCCTAGAAATCCGCTGTATATTTCCAGAACGATAAAAAATGGCAGGCTATCGAAAAATGCATACATCAACGGTATTCCGCTTAACATGATCTTATTCAGAAATATCAGGGGAACTCTGTTGATATTATCGATAAACTTTGCAATAAAATACTGGGTTATAAGGGCAGACCCTATGGAGGATATGGTGAGCAGTGCTACAACTTTTAATGAAAAATGCATAATTGTTACTATTGTTATGGGAAACATTGGCCATGCAAGGGCCCAGAAGAAAGACTGTACATTCGTGGCCCTGAAATATCTATAAAAAATACTATTATTTTTCAGCGTTTTCAGGGTACCCAGAAGGTTTTTGCTCATTGTGGTTTCACTTTTTTTCTCGCTTAAAACAAATCCTATGATAGCCGATGCAATATAGGAAATGGATGCAGCTGTAAATGGAATGACGATATCTTTCCTGGAATCACTGTCTAGGAGAAAAAACATTGCTATGAGTGATATTATGGTACCGAGGGATGCAATGTTTGTTATAATAGCAAGGAAATGACCTCTTTGCTGGGCAATATTATCAGCAATGAATGAATACCAGTTCACCGTTATCATTGCGGAAAATAGGGATATGAGGGCATATAGAATTATAAGATCCACAGGATCATAGGAATATGGAAGCATATACCACAGTATTGCAAGAATTACACTTCCGGCAATAAGAAACGGTGTCCGCCTACCGATTCTATCACTGATTCTGCCCCAGAGTATCTGGCCGAGATTACTCAGGGAGTTTGATGATGATTGTAGCCATCCCATTTCAACAGCTGATGCGCCAATCATTACAGCAAACACCCCAACAAAGGAAGCTGCGGCAGTAGCACCGGCTGCTATTATAAGAGACCTAAGGGCTATAAGTTTTCTATTATTCATTTAACATCGTTATGACACAATTCATTGAAAAGTGATATTTTAATCTTGCTGGAACTGTCTACTGGCATTAATCAGGATATATGATCAAGGATAAAAACTTGTAATTATGCAGATCAGAAGTCGATCGAGAATGTCAGCGACTTCAAGAAAGAAAGGAATAATATTGCATATACTTTATTAATTTTCAATAGCAGTTTTTCAGTATGATCAAGCCTAGCACTGAACGACTAATGAAGTGCATTATCATTCTCATATTCTTTTCTGCTGTGTCCTGATTCTGTAATTTGGCATTTGGGCTGTATCAGTTAAATTAATTATTTTATTCTGTATTACTTTTCATGGAAAATGCAGTTTTAATCCACGGTGGTGCCGGGACTCCCTCTCACATGAGTAGCATACTTGAAGATATCCTTAAAAATATAAAATTGGAAAATAATGCGCTGAATATGGCAATAAACCCAGTAATTTCAATGGAAGATAATCCATTTTTCAATGCAGGAACAGGGTCTGTACCAAGGATGGATGGAAGCATCCAGATGGACGCTGCTGTAATGTCTGGCAAAGAATTCGGATCAGTAATATGCATAGAAAATGTGAAAAACCCTGTTCTTGTTGCAAGGGATGTGATGATCAGGAGCCCCCATATCATGCTATCCGGGGATGGAGCAACAGAATTTGCCAGGGAAATGGGATATGAATATTATAATCCTGAGACGGAGGCAGGCATGGAAAGATTGAAAAAATTCCGGGGAGAAGTTGCTAAAAATGGTTTGCCTGATAAGTTCAAATTTCTGGAAAAGAAATCAGGGGATACTGTAGGTGCGGTTGCAAGAATAGATGGAAACTTTGCTGCGGCAGTTTCAACAGGCGGATCATTTCCGATGCTCAGGGGCAGGGTCGGGGATTCACCCATAATTGGCGCTGGAATATATGCAGGAGAGAAAGGCGCAGTAGTTGCCACAGGAATAGGAGAGGAGATAGCCAGGAATATTCTATCATATCGTATATATTCAGAGATAGGGAAAGAAAGACTTGAAACCATAGTGAAAAGAGAGGTTGATTCATTCACAGTGAGTTGTGGTATAATAGCCATAACAGGGGATGAATATATATCATATTCAAACACAACAATGGCATATGCTTACAGAGAATTCTAAAAGATTAATTCTATTCTTACTGTATTACGGAATTTTATACATCGAGCCAGTCTGTTATGGGTTTTAGCACAGTTATAATCCTGGAATCGTCATGAACAGCAATGAATCCTTTCCCTATCAGTGCTTTCATAAATTCGGAACCAAGGGCTCCGCCAAGATGGAATTCTTTTTCAGTGAGGTCCCTGCATCCATAGGCAAAAATTCTTCCATGTTTTCTTTTTAATGGTATTTTAATGCCCAATTTGAGCATGTTGATTTCACCCTTTTCAGTTAGGTCATATTCCGGTTTGTCATTTATCTGTTTCAGCTATCCATTTGATAAGAGTGTTTTTAGCAGCCTAACACCTTCGTATCCCGCTAAATGGTCATAACATCTTCTGCATTCAGAAAAAGACGCATTATTACTGGATTGTTTTATTTTTGTATATGTTTTATGATTTCCTGCAAGGTCATCCAGATATGTGGTTAGAGCCTCAACTCTTTCCGGAATAATTTTATAAAATACCTCTCTGCCATACTGAAATTGGTTAACAAAACCATATTCTGATAATATCTTTAAATGGCCCGACACCGATGGTTGGGAACTATTCAGCAATTCCGAAATATTCCCGACTGTCTTCATACCTTCAGAAAGAATTTCTATTATTTTCAGCCTTGCCGGACTTGAAAGGCAGTAGAAACATCTATCCACGGATATTTCATGAGTTTGTTCGGAATTATTTTGAAAATTTGACACCTTTTCATATATTTTAATTGATAAATATACTTTGCCATTCATAAGATTTTCATTATGGATAATCCACATTAATTTAAAAGTGGAAATGAACCTGAATGGAATATAAACATACTGACTCAGTAAACCCACGGTTCAGAGCAGGTAGTGCAGTTATAGTCATCTTGCTGTTTGCCATAATGGCGGCATCGAATGTGACAGCACCGATTTATGATCTTTATGCATTGAAATACCATTTCGGCCCCTTCATCATCACGAATATTTTTGCCATATATGTATTTCTGTTAATTCCATCCCTTCTATTCTGGGGACAGTATTCAGATAAACACGGAAGAAAACTACCCATAACCATAGGGGTTATCATGGAACTTGCTGGATTATTCTCATTTCTGGTTGCAGATAATGTGTATATGCTTTTTCTTGCAAGAGCATTCATGGGCATGGCAAGTGGCGCCATAGCAGGACCTGCAAGTGCATTGTTATTCACATACAGCAGGAAAGCAGGTGCTGTTCTCACATCAATAGGAACCTCTGCAGGAACTGCCACAGGCCCTCTAATAGGTGGAATAATAGCCCAGTATCTACCCTGCCCTTTAAGATTGGTTTACTTAATTTCCATCGTTTTTGTCGCTGTGCCTGCTCTTGCAATGTATCCCTTGAAGGATATTACAAAGAAGAATCCAGAATTGGAACTGCATTTTCCATCCATTGACAAAGAGATAATAAGGCCGTTCCTGTTAAGCTCATTTGTGGCATTCGTTGCCTGGTCAATTACAGCATTCTTCATGTCGCTGGCGCCAGTATATATAAGTAAACTATCCGGCGTAGAT
>JAJZZW010000121.1 GCA_021797385.1 Thermoplasmata archaeon
ACTTGATCGTGAATGGGAAGCATTTTTCGGTGCCACTCCGGCTGCCATGGCGGCACTGATAGCCAGAAAATATATGCACGATTTCAACGTTGATAAAGAAGCACTATCCATGTTTTCTATTAATGATCATCTGAACGGTTCAAAAAATCCTGATGCACAGTTCAGAAACAAGCTTACCCTGCAGCAGGCCATGAATGCAACAGCAGTGGCAGACCCGCTTAATATGATGGATTGCTCTCCCCTCAGCGATGGTGCTGCTGCAGTAGTACTTGCCTCTGAAAATTATATGAAGAAGAACAAGAAGGAGGGAGTGCATATACTGAGTTCGGCAGTTGCAGAAGATTATCTGTCTGTGGGATCAAGGCAGTCAATATACACACTGACCTCCACAAAACTGGCCGCCGAAAAGGCATTCAGGAAGGCGGGAATAAAGAGGGATAATATTTCATTCATGGAGGTGCACGATTCTTTCTCAATATACGGGTTACTGGAGCTTGAGGACCTCGGGTTTGCAGAAAAAGGTAAGGCAAACAAAATGGTATATGATGATATTAAACTTGAGGGGCGTTTGCCTGTGAATCCATCAGGTGGGCTGAAGGCAAAGGGAGACCCATACGGTGCAGTTGGAGTAGGTCAGGCAGTTGACGCCTATCGGCAGTTAATGGGAAAGGCTGGAGACAACCAGATAAAAGATGCACGGTATGCATTGCTACATAATATGGCCGGAACAGGAACATCATCAATAATTCATATACTGGGTGAATAAAATGACAGAATTATCAAGAATATGGAGAGAAACGGAATATCGATACAATCTTATAGGGTATAAGTGTAAAAATTGCGGGAATTCCTATTTTCCGCCGAGAGATATATGCCCCAAATGCCACAGAGAGTCCATCGGAAAAATGGAAAAGGTAAAATTCAGTGGCAATGGAGAGGTCATATCATACACAGTTGTTCATGACGCACCACCGTCTTTTAAAAGGCAGGTTCCCTACGTACTGGCACTTATAAAGCTGTCAGAGGGCCCGGTTATAACAGCTCAAATTGTGGATTCCGGAGAAGAAAATATCGAAATCGGAACAAAGGTTCACATGGTATTCAGGAAGATAAGGCAGGATGGAGATAGTGGAATAATCGAGTATGGATATAAATTTGTAGTGAACTCATAACCATATTTTTAAAATAAATAAAAAACACTTTTAACCATGTTGTAATTTATATTTTATGAAAATGATAATAGCACACACACCAGATCCGGATGACGCATTCATGTTTTACGCAATGTTCGAACATAAAATAGAAACATCATTCGATTATGAACAGATAGTAAAGGACATAGAAACACTCAACAAAGAATCCATAGACGGAAAATACGATGTAACCGCAATATCGGCAAACGGCTACATGCATGTTTCAAATATATATGATTTGACCACATCAGGTGCAAGTTTCGGCTTATCTTACGGCCCTCTGGTAATAGCCAAAAAGAATATGGATCTGAAGGGTAAAATAATTGCCACCCCAGGAAGGTACACATCTGCTGAACTGTTATACAGAATGTTTGCCCCAGAAGCCGGAGAATTCAAGGAGATCAGGTTTGACAAGATAGTTAATTCAATTATGAATGATGAGGTTGATGCAGGCATTATTATACACGATGAGCAACTAACATTTCAGGATAAGGGTCTTGTTCCTGTTTTAAAACTCTATGATCAGTGGAAGGATTATGCAGGAAACCTACCAATACCACTGGGATTTAATGCAATAAGAAAGAATATGCCTCTGGAGGATAAACTGAAATATAAGAAAGATTTTGAAAATTCTATAAAATATGCGCAGGAACATCAGAACGACGCTGTCAAATACGCCATGAAGTATTCAAGATACGATAATTTCGATCTGGAAAAGAGATTTATCTTGATGTACGTAAACGATCTTTCGATTGATTTCGGAGAAAAGGGCAGACAGGCATTAAATCTGTATTATAAAAGAGCCGCGGACAAGAATATTATTAAACCGTTTATACCCACCATAGTTTAATTTATTTTTGTAATTCCATTAATATGACTAAATATTCATAATAATGATACTTCATTAATTTATGTATCTCTCAGTACAAAATTACCTTTAAATATGATTTTGTAATTTAATAAAGATAAACATGTTCAACATATCATACCCTGTATGGGATAGTGCAATGTTCGCTTATACAATCTCTTCGCATATACTGTTGGTGTCCCTCAGCATGGGTCTGGCAATTATGGTTACAATTGCAGAATTCCTTGCACTGAAAAAGAAGGATAAATATTATGATACGCTAGCATATAAATTATCAAAAGCCTTGGTTATTTTCTTTGCTGTGGGCACCGCTTCCGGAACCGTCATGGCAATGGAGTTATTCCTTTTTTGGCCAACGTTCATGAAGTTAGTAGGGGAAGTTTCCATGGGCCCATTCTATGTGGAAGTATTTTCATTCCTTCTGGAGGCTATAGCCCTTCCAATGTATGTATATTTCTGGAAGGATTTCAAGAACAGGTGGGAACACTGGGGTTTGAGCCTTGCAGTTACTATAGGGACATACTTATCAGCTTTCACAGTTACAGAAATAAATGCATGGATGAACACGCCAAATGGATTCAACGTGGCAACGTATCTGACTACCGGAAAGGTTACAGATGTGAACGCATTTGCGCCATTTATTACTGCGTCAACGGCGGCTGAAGAACTTCACATGTCTGGTGCAGTATACTATGCAGGCATTGCCATGATATTGGGCTATCTAATATATAAATATATGAAGACAAAGAATATGCCTGAAAAAATGATTTACAGGAGAGGAATAAACATAGCTGCGGTATTCATGATACTAGATATAATATATCTAGGAATTACAGGATCCGATGAATTATCGACTCTAATGGTAATAGAGCCAATAAAATACACTGCTCTGGAATTAGATCTACATGCTACAGTCGGAACATCATTTGCCACCATGGCACCGGAACGTCTTTTCGGTGTCCTCATTAATCATAAGTTGTCATATTCTCTTTCACTTCCATATGCCCAGTCATTGCTGGCATTCCCAACAACATTCGGTAAGGGTAGTATTCCGGGGTTGATACCATTAACCACGTATAATGGAGTTACTGATTACGGTGTATGGCCTCCATACATTGTTCATGACACCCTTGACCTCATGGTAGGGTTCGGGGTTTTAATGGGGTTCTACTGGTTATATGTGGTAGTTCAATACTTCAGAAAGAAAGACCCTTTGAGCAATAAACTCACCCTTCTGGGCGGTATAGCTGTTGCAATAATGGGAGTATTTACCATGGAAGATGGATGGTATACCGCGGAAGTTGGCAGGGTACCGTATATTATAAGATCTCCAACACCTGGTGGTGTAATGGTGAATGGACATTTGTTAGTAATTAATGGTATCCCTCAGTACGGTACCATGACGATAGCCCAGGCGGCATCAACATCTCCAATAGTATTTCCTCTGGGTATAGCTATTATCATATTCTACATAATTATATTCCCCGTGACTTTCTATTTCGCAGGAAAGGTAATGAAACTTTCAAATGTTGAGGAAGACCTCAAACTGGGAGAAGACGATATAAAAATGGAAGAGGAAAGAAAGAGCAGAAAAGGCATTTCAGCAAAGGCAGGGATGAGGTGAACTAAATGACAAATTTACTTTACGGCATAAATTTTGATGTGTTATATTTGATGGTAGTAATAGCTTCCATGGTTACCATGTTTTCAACAGAATTAATGGCAGTCGTTCCCATAGCGACAAAATTTAAGAGTGACAAAACCAGAATTAATGTTCTCTCATACATTGTCCCAGTCTGGGAAGTAGTTGGAACATTCTTTGTGCTCTGGCTTGTTGATATGGAGAATATTATTCCCACCCTTATGCCATCCATATCATACGCACTGTTTCCTTTATTTGCAGTATTCATATTTTTCCTTGTTGTCAGAAACTCATTTATCATATATGCAGAGTTTGTATGGCATGAAAATAAGCACTTCGATGAGAGAAAGTTATATATTGTATATACTATTGCTACATTTATAATGGGCATCATGGCCTTATCCATACTGGCAGCAATATCCAGCGGTTACGGCGTGCATCTTTATGGATTCGGAACAGAATCGCCCATACCATATTCATCCAGTTATACAAATTTCAATGCATTCTATTCTAATCTTGGTGTCATAGGATTCATCATCGGTGCATTGGTCTTAGCAAACGGTATAGGCATGGTATTTTACAGGCTCACGGATATAAATTCCGCAATTGGTAGATTTTTACCACTTATGCTTGTTATAGTAGGACTCGCAATATTCATGCCATCTTATTATTCTATTACAGCAAAAGATTATACAGAAAATTCCGCTCTTATAGTAATACCCATAATACTTGCATTAATCATTCCTATACTTTATGCATTCAAGCAGACAAACAATATAGCATCGTATAAGCCATTTATAATACTTGTTACAATAATTGCACTGACATTCATTGAGCTGAGAGAATATCCTTACGTGTTCGGTAATGCGAATATTTCTGCATACATACCTGCGGTTACAACGGACTCATCCATGGAATACCTCGCATTCCTCATCTCTCTTATCGGCGGTTTATGGCTTGTTCTGATGATGATTTATTACGGCTATGTATCAAACCACAGAATAGCAGGTCTTATACCGAAGCACCCCGAGGAAAAGAAAAGTGCAGCGCCAAAGCAATAAATATAAATTTTAAATACCTTTTTAAACTGTACATGCAAGGGGCTGTGGGGTAGCTTGGTATCCTACGGGCTTTGGGAGCCTGAGACTCCGATTCAAATTCGGGCAGCCCCATTATTGTTTAATTTTATATTTATAAGATTAATATACAAGAAAATAATAATCAAACGCCGCAATGATGATATTTATACAAAAATGAAAAAATGATTAATGACGGGCAAGCTGAGCGGTGACATCCTCCCTTCTCTAAATACGGGGCTTCCCCTCCACGGGCATAAATTTCCCACAGTCCGTGGGTATCTTTTTCTTCTTATGCCTGCTCTTCTTGGGCTTTACTATAGTAAAGGTATTGAATATCTTCTTGAACCCTGCATGGAGAACATTTATTGCAGCATTGTCATCCCTGTCCATTGTTAATCCATAGTTAATGCAATGGTACTCCCTGTCATCAAGAGTCTGGTCCCCTATTATATTTCCACAATATGAGCACATCTTGGATGTATTCTTGGGTTTACCTTTACACAGTATCTACCGGCACTCTCAGCCTTGTGCATAGTGTTTTCAATAAGTTCACCCCAGGGAGCATCTGCTACGCTTTTAGCCAATTTATGGTTCTTAAGCATATTCTCTATGTTCACTTAGATACTTAGGTGGATCTACCGGAGTGTTATCCGTTGTTGCTATTAGTTGGAGAAGCCTTACTGATGTTGGATAGTGATTGTTAAACAGATCATAGAGGACATATATTAACCCTATGCTATAATTATAATCCCTAACTCAAGCCTTTTTACGTAATATGTCCATGTCTATGTTCATATCAGAAATGATCTCCTTTGCCTTCTTCGGTATCTCACCCATGATCTCTCCCTTCTCCATTTTGTATATTTTAATTCTTGACAGAATGAGAAGGATATCCCTTACACTGTATTTTCCATCTA
>JAJZZW010000122.1 GCA_021797385.1 Thermoplasmata archaeon
ATATCCTATTTGTCTATAATTGAATTGATAGAAATGGCTTACGAATTTAAATGTAAGGATATAGGAATGGATTGCGGATTTGACGTAAAGGCAGATTCAGTGGATGAATTAATACCTGTAATACAGGTACATGCAAAGAATGCACACAACATCACTGAGATAACACCTGAACTGTTTTCAAAGGTTAAGGCCGCAATAAAACAGGATTAAACATATAAATTTTATATTTTAAGGCTTTAAAAATAATTTTTTTATTAATTTAATGGAAATTTTAGATTCTTTTAATATTTATTTCTGTTAAGATGATACACAATTATGTGAATAAATTAAAGGTAGGAAGTACCTCTATTGAAATGTCCAGCTTTCTCTATATATTGCTGGGTATTCATTTTCAATGAATACTATTGTTCAGTATAACTGAACAGATAAAAAATTATATAATAGTTATAATAAAATTATACCAAATCCTCTTTAATTTTTTTGAGGTTTTCATTAATCCTATTATAATATAATTCAAGCATATACTGGATTTCCGGGTCATTGAACTCCATAGGCAATGGGTATTTCTTCAACGGCGATAATGTATTCTTTCTAACATTTTCTACCGGTATATGTAAATCAGGTGGTTTCCAGAAATTATTTAACTCTTCCACAGCAACTGATGTATCCTTATTATTTTCCTTATTTTCCGGTATATTCCCGTCATTATTCTTTGAAATAGCGGAAATGAGCTCTTCTTTTCTTTTTCCATTTAATTCGAATAATAAAAATGGATCATCATCAAGCCGGTCTGCCAGAATATAAAATACAGCAGCTATGTGTTTACAGGGAATAGCATAATCCGGGCAAGTGCAGTTCATGTTAATTTCATCTCCACTTTGAGGGAACAATGATGCACCACCCTGTTTAAATGCATTTTCCAGCTCTGATGGTACTTCACCGGCAAGCATTCCAGCAACCAACCCCTTTGTGGATATTATCTGCTTTACTATTTTTTCCCATGCACTATCACCAAGTCGCGGAAATTCAATACTTATTCTATATGGCTTTTTCCTTGAACCCTGGACATCAGCACTAACTACATTCGAATCTATATTAACGCTTAAAACCTGACCTACCCTTGCATATCTTTTTCCTCTCTGAAGCCGGGTTTCCCAGCCATAAGAATTTAAAATGGCTATAAACCTTTTTGACCACCATTTAGTTCCTATATCTCCTTTTTTTGATTTTACCTTCATGCCACCGGTTGTTTTTATCGCAGTCCTATAATAATCATCATAATATTTTCTTCTTGCCATTATTCATCATCCTCCGAAGCAATAACTTCCCTGCGCAATGAAAACACATTTTTAAGATCTGTGCTGGATAATCCTGTAATCCAGGATTCATCAGATGCACCGATAATTTTCTCCCTCAACATGCTTTTCCCCTCTATTATATCATCAATTTTTTCTTCTATCGTGCCTGTGGAAATAAACTTGTAAACGTGGACATTTTTCATTTGACCTATCCGGTATGCCCGATCTGTTGCCTGGTCTTCCACAGATGGATTCCACCAGCGGTCAAAGTGTATTACGTTTGTTGCTGCTGTAAGGTTAATTCCCGCACCGCCAGCCTTCACCGAAATTATAAAAATTTTAGGGCCATCAGGATCCTGAAAACGTTCAACCATATTCTGCCTTAAAGACATAGGGGTGCTCCCATTGAGATAAAGCGCTTCTTCACCCAGTTTTTTAAGCATTTCTTCCTTTATTATCTTTCCGGCATCGGTATACTGTGTGAATACCAGTGTTTTCTGATTGCTGTCAATGGCTTCTTCAAGCATTTCCCTCAGCCTTACCAGCTTTTCTGATCTGTCGAGCCTTCTGTCCAGATCACCTGAAACCAGTGAAGGATGGTCTAAAAGCCGCTTTAATTTCGTTATTGTGGATAGTATTACGCTTTTTCTCTCTATACCTTTTTTCGTATTTACGGATTCAAGCATTGTGTTCACAGCTGCTTCATATAATGATGCCTGTTCCCCTGTCAATGGTATATACACCTTTACCTCTTCCTTATCCGGCAGGTCCTGTATTATACTTTTATCTGTTTTTACCCTTCTTAATATCATGGGATTTACCAGGGTATTCAAGGCATTCATTGCATTTTCATCGCCATATCTCTCAATAGGAATAGAAAAAGTTTCCCTGAATTTTTTTTCTCCGCTAAGATATCCGGGATTTATAAATTCAAATATTGACCTTAAATCCTGAAGCCTGTTTTCTATTGGCGTTCCAGTTAACGCAATTTTAAAATTGCCCTGTAATGACCTTATAGCCCTGCTCTGCTTTGTAGAATAATTTTTAATGTACTGGGCTTCGTCTGCTATAATTCCATCCCAGTTTACCTGTGACAAAAATTTAATGTCCCTCTGGAGCAGCGAATATGATGTCAATACAATTTTATAATCTGTAATATTGTCTATAAAATTATCATCCTTTTTTCTTGAATTTCCATGGTGTATGTATACATTCAATGAAGGTGCGAATTTATGGATTTCGTGCTCCCAGTTGCTAATAACAGATGTGGGGCATAGTATCAATGATGTTGATCCGTTATTTTCGAGCCTGTCCAGCAAAAATGCAATGATTTCAATAGTTTTCCCTAAACCCATGTCGTCAGCAAGGCAGCATCCAAAACCTGCGCCTGTCATAAATTTTAGCCATGCAACACCGTGTTTCTGGTATGCCCTTAAATTTCCAATGAAATTTTCCGGCTCGTCTATAGGCAATGTTTTTGCGTTGCCACTTATTATATCTCCAACCCATCCTTCCCCTGAAATTTCAACCACCGGAATTGAATTGCTATTTTCCATTGTTAGAAGTTCCGGCAGGGACATTTTTTTATTGCCTTTGTCTAAAAGTTTCAATATTTTATTTAACTGATCATTATCTATCTCTACCCATTTCTTTCCAATCTGCACTAAGTGGCTTTTCATAATGGCGAGTTTTTCTAAATCACTTTTGGAAACCGGTTCACCGTTAAGGACAATATCCAGGCTGTAATCCAGCAGTGCATTAATTCCCAATTTTACAGAATTATTAATATCCCCAGCTTTAACTTTTATTTTAATACCCAGTTTGTTCTCTTTCTTTCCCCACCATTCTGGAAACAGTATACCGAATCCAGCTTCCTCCATAGAACTACTGTACGTCTTTAATAAATCAAAAACCTCTTCATCCGAGAGATATACACCATCCGGTTTTGAGGTGATATTTTTTCCGATAGGAGAAAATATTGACTGTGCAATTCCTATTGAACGCAATAAAAACTCTTCTGGAAATGCAGTATATTTATTAATCAGGGAAATAGTTTCAGAGTCTTTTCTATCCCATATTTTGCCATATGGCACCATCAGGCTCGGATCCTTTTTGGATTGCAAAAAGAATTTAAGAAACCATTGCCCATTATTTTCCGGAGGTATAAGATCCATGCATGTCCTGAATGGAAAATTTAGTGTGCTCTTGATCTTCTCTGACCATGAAACAAGTTTTTGCATTGCCAGGCTACGGCCATATGTAACAAATGGATTATCCAGCGATAATGAGTTTACCCATTTGGCGGCATCACCTACCGAACCTTTTACTGGCTTCCCGGGATTATAGGCAAATCTTCTGGAAATACTATCTATAACCTCTGATATAAACATCCTTAGCATTGTTTCCCTGTCAATCTCCATGTGATTAAACGCAAGGCATACTCCGGGCATGTTTTTTGATAATTCATATATTAAACTCTGGTCTTCATATGTTTCCAGAATGGGAAGCCATCTGGATTTTATAGTAGTCCCTTCTTCTGTTGCAGAAGGTATAAACTTTTGCTGAGTTAATAGGTTAAATGCACTACTGGCGGCGAGTTTCCAGAACTTTAAATCATCTCCTATTATAATTCCGTTTATAATGTTATTATTTAACTGTAGCAGCATCAGGAAAACATCTGTTATATTTACTGAGATTCCGTTAATATGCCATTCCATATACGAAAATGTATCGTTTTCGTTTTCATTTGAAACTATGCCTGATAGTTCACCTGATACCAGTGGCTGATCAAGTGAAGTTGGAAAAACAGCGGATAAAGTTTCGTTCTTAAAATTAATTTTATTGCCCCATATTTTTTTAACCGCATTGACAGCAACCTTTGAAGTGCCTGAAAATGGATGGATAGCAGGATTTTTTATTTTCGTTTCTGTGGTTTCTGACCATAAAAAGAATGAGATACCCTTTTCCTCAACATGGCAACTTCCATGCAATACTATAATACTGCCTGTCTCTTCTAGCCTAACATTCAGAGTTTTACTATCCTTCATTATATTACCCGCTAATCATTTTTAAACGGAAATACAATGCATAACCACAATATATATTATTCCCAACCCTTGATTATGCCCATAATGAACGCCGTATGAGAAATAACCTATGTTAAGAATCACTCTGAATTAATTAAGGTGTATAGGAGAAGCAAAAACACGTTATACTTATGTACTTTATGTACTAGCTAGCGAATCTCCCATGATTCATCATTGCTGATATGTTTTTTCTTTTTAATGGGAAGGTAATAGGTATCCGCTTAATGATTTTTTATTTTGATAAGTATTGAGACCATGAATATCCTCAGATTATCTGCTATGATTATGATTTTTGATACAATATTCATGAGAACCCATATATTATATAGTAGTATTGCAAGATAGAAATACAATAGCCTTACATTGAGTCTTCTGGATGTAGTTCTTGCAAGGAATTTCCTTATCATCCAGTATCCTGTCTCTATTCCCCATCTTTTCCTGTACAGTTTGAGCAGCTTATTCGGTGATAGGGCAATGTTTGTTGCGAATATGTATAATCCCTAACCCTGCCTGCTGTGCCCGTATAGGGAAACAATGTGGAATGAGGCCTGACCCCTCTTTCTCCTTGCATGTGAAGAGGTTGTAAATTTCCAGTCAGAGGATCGCATGAACATATTAAACTGGTCGTTCATAACATAAGTATACAGGTTTGAAATTTAATTATTATACATATATAGCTAAAGAAAGTGCAAAAAATATGAAAAATAGAGACCGTAAAGTGTAGAAATATCAAAACAGGTATTAACAGGTTCAAATAAATCTGGTTTTTACACCTAAAGAAGACGCTATAGAATTTTGTTCCTTATCTGCGGTAATAAAAAGTGAGGAAATATTCATTGATGAGATTATATGTATCACGGCTGCTAACGGTTTGTGCAAGTCCATACAAATTTTACTAGAACGAATCATGATATCACTGTTAATATTTATTAAATCAATAGCATTTAATTTTATTAAATTTCTTACTTCATCATAAAACCTATTAAACATCTCAATAGGGTCATCTATAATTTGCTTTCTCCATGATTTATCAAAAACTATTGAAATTTCACCAATTGTTAAGATAGAGGTAATGATCTTTATTTTACTATTGTACGCATCGTTAAATAAGGCATTAATAGTCTCCGAAATTGCTTTGCTTATGTGCCTTTATACATAGTCACCTGCATCAGGATAAACGTTTATCCATTTCATCTCTTGTTTCATCAAGTATTTTTTGTATA
>JAJZZW010000010.1 GCA_021797385.1 Thermoplasmata archaeon
ATCTATACTGGCATTTGTACTGATAGTACCGATTTCTTTGATAATTCTGGTAGTAGGAAAATCGTTAAAAAGTATAAATTTTTAATTTCGTTATAGACGAGATTGATATGAAACAAAAAATAGAAAGCAACTTCAAAATTTAATATCGCCAGGGTTAACAGCATAATTAGTTGATAAATACATACTAAAAATTAAATAAAAAGATATAAGAGTTAAGGCCATAATTCGGTTTATTGATTGGTTAATATTACCTTGATATACTCTCCAGCGATCTGTTTTTTGTTTCTTCACCGGCGAGCATTGTCAATAGAAAACCAGCTACTCCCACTCCGAAAAGTAAGAATTCCATAGGGACAATGCCATATATGGAAACTGTAATCGGGAAAACTACTGCTGATATTATGGCTCCTACCCTTGAAATTGCAGTGCCTGCCCCCATTGCCGTTGTTCTCATTCTTGTGGGAAATAGTTCGGCAACAAATATACCTGTGGTTTCTCCGGTGCCGCCTGCATTGGCAAAATAGAATATTGCAAACATGGGAAATAGTAGTAATACTGGAGGTGCTATGTGTACTATAATGAAATACATGGCAAGGATAAACAGCGCCAGACCCTGAGCGAGGAAGGTATATGATTGCCATTTCTTTCTACCGAATTTGTCGGCAGTAAATACAAAGAAAAGCGTTCCGATAACTCCGATCATGTAAAGCATGAGTGTCAACGTTAAAGAACCTGCATGTCCCGAATAGCCCAGCTCAATTAAAATAGTTGCGGTATATATTCCTATTCCATAAAATATCAGGTCGTTGAAAAACCATGAAGTATATGTGAAAAACGCCCTTCTAGTGTAACTACCATTCTTTGCGTTATCACTAGGTACACTAGTATTTGACTCTTCTTTAATATTTAATTTCTTTTTTATTTCGTCTATTTCATTTTCTTCATGTTTTTCATCTGCAAATCTGGGTGTTTCATCGATATTTCTTCTCATAATTAATACTATTATAGCAGGAATAGCACCTGCTGCAAGAAGGAATCTCCATGCTATATCCCCAAATGGTAGGAATACCAGGCCAAGGAAAACAGCCACAGAGCCACCGATCCACCATGCCATAAGTCCGGTGCCCATTAATTTGCCCCTAACTTTGACCGGAGAATATTCTCCTATAATTGATAGAGTCAAAGCATAATCTGCTCCAATTGCGAGGCCTAGCAGTGTCCTAAATATTATAAGTTCTACGGCATTTGTTGAAATTCCACTTAAAATTGCAAAGATAGCGAATATTAGCATATAATCAGTTCTTGGCATATTTTTTATAACTTTGTCTACTAAACCAGCCTTGACAATATTCTTATCCGTTACCATAACGGCTTTTTTAATTTCAAGTGTTTCTAAAAAAGAAAGGGAATCCGCACCGAAAATAACGTCAGGTGATCTAAAATACCACATCTAGAGAACACCTCTGCCTTTGGAAAATGCAGTTACACCATCCTTTGATGAATAATTCTGCAATATCATAATAATTCAGCTGTTATAGATATATTAATTTTGTTATCATGAATTATATCCTATTTTTCCTTATAGGAATACAATAAAATAATATAGATTTAAACATAATTATTTATGACTATTTCACTACAATTATGTAATTTAGATGAGAAAGTTACTTATACCTATATTTTTCTAAAAATCATAAAAAATATCCCCTGTTACATTATTTCCGGAATTAATTATTTTTTAAATATGGTATAAGATGAATTGTAGAGCCATAATAACTACGGAATTGGGATTATTACCTGAAATAATCCATAACCATTTGAGTACTTCCCGAATCGATTGTAACAACCTGTCCGGTAATTGATTCGTTTTTTATAAGGAATATAACGGTATTTGCGACCTCCTCCGGCGGTATAAGTTTCCCGGTCAGAGTGAACTTTCTTAAAAATTCTGAGTCGTCAAGTTTCATCAAACTGAGAAGACTGTCGCCCATTTTAGTTTTTACAACTCCAGGTGCCACAGCATTTACTCTTATATTATGCGATGCCAGCTCTAGGGACATATATTTTGTAAGTCCTATAAGGGCTGCCTTTGTAGTTCCGTAAACAGCAAGACCCGGAAATGGATTGATTCCTGCCTGGGATGCCACATTGATAATTACACCGCCCATAGATTGTTTCATGAACTCCTCTGAAAGCCTCAGGGGCGAATACAGATTTGTCCTGAACATTAATTCCAGATTTTTTTCTTCAATATTACCTATTGGCTCCAAAATGCCAACACCTGCATTATTTATAAGCACTTCCGGAATTCCCAATTCATCCACTGTATTCCTGAAAAGCATTTTTCTTCCTTCTTCAGTGGATACATCTGCGGTCACCAGCATTCCAGAGGAAATTTCATTTATCTCTTTCAGGGTTTCTTTACCTTCCTCAACATGCTTTCTGACATTGACAACAACTCTCCCTCCTTCCGATGCAAGTTTCAGAGCAATTTCCCTTCCTATTCCACGCCCTGAACCTGTTACTATACATACCCTATTCTTTATATCATACATGTTTATCGCCGTAAATCATAGAAATATCAAAATATATTTCAATCAAAATAAATTTAAATTAATATTTAAGCCTTTACAAAACCCATTTACTAAATTAGTGGGAATATTTTAAGAGCGTTATGGTAAATAGATATTTCATAGTCCTCTGCACTTAAAGTTTCTCCGTCTATCTCAAGTATTGACCGACAGTTAACATGAATTGATTTAACTCTTTTATTGATAACATCCTTATCTGAGGTATATCCACCGGTCCTTAATGAGCTAAGTTTTAGCATTACCCTGTATTTTGGCATAAATTTTATAATATGAACATCAAGAAAACCATCACTTATATCTGATTCCGGCGATGCATGTATTCCTTTTCCGTAATACTGTCCATTGGCAACAATCAAATCCAGGATATCCACAGTCATTGAATCCCCTTCAGTTGTTATACTGGCCCTTACAGGTTTTGCTTTAAATAATGAGATGATAATGGCCGTGAGGAATGTCATAGAAGTTCTCCGTTTTACGGAATTGACCCTAATCATAACATGTCCACCCAAACCAGCTTCCATTATGTTTATAAAAAATTTTGTTACACCGTTAATTTCGATTTTACCCAGATCAATTTCCCTAAAATTCCCTCTAGATATGATTTCTGGTATATCTGGCGGCCTTACTTTTCCTATTGTTCTTGATAAGTCTCCGCCTGTGCCTGCATTAACAGGTATCATTATAATATCACTTCCGGCCAGGGCCTGGGCTGCGTAGTTCATAGTACCATCCCCACCAATTACTATGAGATATTTTATATCAGAATTAATGGCAATAAAGTCAATAAAACTATCAGGTGTTTTCTCAGTATAAGAGAAGGTAACTTCATAGTCTGTTAAGATAGATTTAATGTCTTCCATTATTCCAGGAGCTTTGCCCGATCCGGCATACTTATTTATCAGTATATGCACCCTCATATATATCCCCCATTTTTTTAATTACGGTATCTTCAATGGATTTTCCCATATCCAGTGAATATATTCTCAGTGCTAGTCTTCTTCTGAGAATATCCTCCGGTTTCACCGGGCATTCGTACATTATGATGTTATCAATATCATCTGATTTCCTTGAATAATCAATGTACGGCATATTTTTAATTTTTAATTTTCGACCTAATAACCTTGATATGATTCTTGCAGTTTTTCTTGCGCCTACCCTATAATCAGTTATTTTTCCCCCGAGCACAGATATGAAATTTTCTGTTACAGATATTCTGAAATCCCTGGATATTTTTCCAGGATCATCGCCGGAGCCCAGAAGTACTCTAATCCCGCTAAAGGTTGTGATAATTCTGCCATAGGTGAAATCCGGAAACACTGATTGAAGGCTCTTTATAAGGTATTCAATATCTTCCTTTCCTACGGAGAAATCGTCAGGGTCTGTAACAAATGTATCTGTTGTGCCCGTGTATACCACATCTCCAGAAGGTATAATGAATATCTGTCTCCCATCGATGCTGGACTTAAATACAACTGCATTTTTTAATTTCCATAGGGAAAACGGAAATACGATGTGTATACCCTTGCTTAATCTGAAATCAGATTCTTCTGGCAATCCCGCCATTTTTAATATATTGTTTCCCCAGGGCCCTGCTGCGTTTATAACAATTTTTGATGATATTTCATAACATTTTTGTGAGACAGTATCCCGGATTTTAATATAATAAAGATTCCCTGATTTTTTTATGCTCAATGCTTCAGTATAATTGAAGCAGAGTGCACCGTGCCGGTAGGCTGAAACGATATTGTAGATAACAAGTTTTGAATCCACAGTAATTCCGTCGGTATATGAATAAAAACCATCTGTATCTCCTGAATACACTCCATGGTTGCGATGGTATCTAACAAGTGGGTTCTTACCTGACATGGCATTATAAATAGCCATTCCTATACCGATTTCCACAGGATTCCACATCTGTTTTCCAGTTAAAATATGAAATTCTAATGGTTTAACAATATCTGTATGTTCTATGAGATAATTCCTTTCTTGCAGAAGATGGTAAACCTCGAGAAATTTACCTGTCTGGAGATATCGCAACCCTCCGTGAACAAGTTTTGAGGATCCGGAGCTGGTGCCTGATCCAAAGTCCTCTTTTTCCAGCAATATGGTTTTTATCCCATTTTCAGCCAATATATTTACAATTCCTGAACCGGTAATTCCACCTCCTATGATTGCCACATCAAAGTTTTTCCCATCCAGTTCTGTGAGTTTAGAATTCCTTACTTCTGCCGAAAACTCATTATTCATCCCGCCACCCTGAAAATAATTCATCATTAAGCTGATCCTGCATTTTTTCTTTTTCACGATTTTTGTAAATGGCAAACAAGGTACCTGTTCCATGGTGGTCTGTTATTGAACCACCATTTTCCAAAATGCTTTTCATGATAATCTGCCGTATGAATAAAAGATCCTCAAGTGGATTTTCAGATCTGATTATATAGGTAAAATAAATACATGCGCCGGTCTGGTATATGTGTGAAATATGGGCCATTATTATTCCCTTGAAACCTTTTTCCTTCTGCGCAATTTTAAATGAATCGATGGTGTTTTGATAAAGCTTAATAATAGTCTCCCACTGACAGGATGTTTCAAGAGTGTCTGGTACATATCCATGTTTCCAGAGTATATTGGCAAGTGCCGGCCTGCTGTACCGATCCCTTGCCCACATCTTTGCAGGGTAAGCCGTGGTAGGTATCCCTCCGATCAATTTTTCTTTAAATTGGTAATCGTTGTTTACCAGAATCATCATAGCCCCATTTTTTACGCCACGAAGACCAAGATAATCCATAAATATTTTTTTCATTCCAGTATTTTTTCCAGACATCAAGGCTATCATGGTTTCTGTTTCATTTGAAAGTCTAAGTATAGTAGGATATCTTTTCATATTCTTTATAGCCTCTATGCCTTCCTCAAAGGTTTTAAAAAAATAAGAGGAGAAATATTTTTTATCAGGAAGTTTGAAGCCCTTGATAGTTGCACCGAGAATTATGCCATATTTTCCCTCACTGCCAATTACTGCAGTTTTCACCTGTAAGCCTGCCGCCTCTCTGGGAACTTTATTATCGGATATTTCTCCCTTAGAGGTAAGAACTTTAACCGAGATTACTGAATTTTCTATGCCTCCATACTGATTGGATTCCTGGCCATTTTCCATTGTCGCTATCCATCCTCCAAGAGTTGAATAATTAAATGATTCTGGAAAGTTTCCACATGTCAGTCCATGAGCGTTCGCTTCTTTCTCAAGTTCAGGTCCTGTTATACCTGCACCGGCACTTATGACATTACCGGTAATAGAGATATTATTTAATTTTGAGGTGTTTATTGCTATCACTCCCTTTCCAGGCTTCATTCTGAAACAACCGGAAACATTTGTTCCGCCGCCGTATATTAATGCTTTTTTGCCAGAATTTGAAATGCCATTAATTATTGCGTTTATATTGCTGTTATCAGGATAAACAACTCCATCCACAATTGGTATGTGTAAACCAATCCTTGATTCTAATATTTCAACGGATGATTTGCCGATTGAATGCATATACCGTGTTTCCAGATCACTTTGGAATGATGCTTCAGGAAAATATTTGGCAAGTTCTTCGGTACTTTCTTCTTCTTTGTAACTATTTATATTTCCTTCCCCATCCCATACAATTTCACTATGGATCGAAAAAAGTTTTTCTATAAAATTAAATTCTTCTGTAAAATCTCTATCTATATTTGCCCCATAAAGAACGGATAGTGACACAGAATACAAATATGAACGTATACTTAAAATTATGTAATAATACTATTAATACAGACTGCGAGATCAGCATTAATAAATTAGTAGCCTAGCTAATATATAAACTTATTATCTCTATGAGCCCGCCGGGATTCGAACCCGGATTATAGGCTCCGGAGGCCTATATGATAATCCGTTACACCACGGGCCCTCAGGATTTATAACCGATGTCTCTCAGAAACTTTCTGCGTTTTTTCTTGTCCACATCAGATTCTACACCAACAGGTGAATACCCATCTGCAACCCCGATTATTGCATTAGTTTTTTCGGTTTTTGCTATTATCACCTTCAAGGGATTTGCAGTGGCTGCGTATATGGTCCCTATTTCCTGGCTCATCTTCAACTGTGGTAATATGCTGATGGGAAATGCATTTTTCAGCATAATGATAAATGTGTGCCCGGCAGAAATCCTTTTAATGTTATTTATTCCAGCATCTACCAGTTCACTGCTGTTTCCCTCGAATCTTATGAGTTTGTCTCCTGATGCCTCTGAAAAGACCACTGAATATTCACAGTTAGGTATTACGGTTTTTATGATTTCGTTGAGGTCTTCCACCGTCTTTATGAAGTGTGAATAGCCAATTATTACATTTACACCCTCTGGTCTTTCTATCTCAACCTCAGAAATATCCATTATTCATTATTAAACAAAGAGATATTAATTTAATGCAAATCTTAAAACTTTATTGCCTCATGAACCGGAACAGCATAATTATGGCAGCTATACCCAGTATGCTTATAACCATCAATGGAATGGCTACGGTGGCACCAAGAAACCTGGAAAAATAATAATAAATATATACAGTTATGGCACTCTGAACAGAAAAAATTGATGTAAAAGTTATAACCTGAAGGTATAGTTTTGCACGGTATTTTCTGTAATATATGGAATAAGTTGCTACCAGGACGATAAGGGCAATCAGCTCGAATATAGCAATTATTATATCAGATATCCAGAATATTTCCATATTTTATCACGGTATACAAATTAAGAATAAAAATATATTAATATATTTTTTTATTCCAGACTGGAAAGCTTGCCTGATCCTGTTATTTTGAATGTTTCATTTATTATTTCGTAATTAACGTTGTGATCTGATGTATGGTCCATATTATAGTACACAAGAGTGTAGGTCGTGTTGATATACTGGAATGCGTGAGTGGCTGAATTCTGAACAACAAACTGCGTGAAATTTGCAGTAACTGTCGCCGTATTTCCATTTATTGTAACTATGGGATTGCTGGTCGTTCCCGTAGATGCATAGAACCATACTGCCTGCCATGCCGTAAAGAACTTGCCCCAGGTGGTGTTGATTGCTGAAGTCCCGTGATATGTTCCATTGAGTGGTCCACCTACCCAGTTCAATGTTGCATTTCCCGCATACTCTTTCATGATCAGTGAAGAATTCTCTATTGCTATTTGATTCCAGTGTTCCGTTGCAAGCTCGGTAGCATCATTTACTTCTAATTGTTTCTTCTCTTTAGCAATAGCCGAGCTGTCCAAATAGTATACCCCTATAAATGCACCTGCAAATATGAGTGTCAGTGCAATAAATACTGCTGATATTACTTTCCAATTCATTTTAATCCATTATAAATTAACATGCAGGGATATAACCGTATTTCAATATTATATACAATTCGTATACAAATTACTTATAAGATGAAAGAAACAATCATAAAAATTATTACTTTTTACTGCCGATCATTTTGATAATTATTTCATAATTTTTCTGGTAATAATCAGAAAGAAAATAAATACTTCCATAACCCTGGCCCTCTCTCCTGATTATACCGTTATCAAGAAGTACTTTTATGTGGTGCTCCACTGTTCGGTAATTGGCTCCCAGTTCTCGCGATATCTGGTTTATATTCCCTGGTTCTTTATAGATATACTCAATAATTTTTACCCTTGTATTTCCCCCGCGGGTTGCCATAAGAAGCCACCACAGTATTCTGTGATATTCATCAGGAAAATCCATTGAATTTGTTATGGAGGTTTAAATATAAATATTTTGAATTTTCAATTTAAGATAAAAATATAAATTTATTATTGTTGGGTTTTCATATTGAATTCACCTGCGTCTTTCAATATTTCAGGATGCTTATTCTTATAATATAATGTCACTATCAGACCACCCGCAAGTATCCACACTATGGTTACAATGAATGATGCAAAATAGGCATCGTTTACGGCACTGGGCGCTGTCAAAAACTTTGTGAAAATATCGCTCATGGTGTAGTAAAGAACTATAAGACCTACTATTGTTGCCACTGTGGGAAGGATTCCATGTTTTAATAAGCTGAATTTATTGACCCTCTTGGTGTATATTGTAAGTGAACTATTTGCAAGCATATGCACGATGATTATAGAAATACCGGTTCCGGCTTCCAGAACAAAAGCGGCACTCAAGGGACCATAAATCAACCCCATGGTCACATCAAGAACGAATGATAGCAACGCCCATATCACAACCGCATTGGCGGGCGAATGATGTTTTGGGTTGATCTTTCCTACCGTTGCAGGGAAAATAACATTATCCCTCGCAGCTGAATACCACCAACGGCTAACGGCAGTAGCCTTTGACACTCCGTTGGAGAAGTAACTGTTGATTGTGAATATAATAAGCAGCACCAGACCGACCGGCCCCAGATAGTTATAAAACACTGTTAACCCTGCGTCGTGATGGGCAGAAAATGATGTTATATTACTTACACCCCAGCCTACTGTCAATGCGTAGGCTGCAGGAATAAGTGCTATTGCTGTAAGAATCATTGCAAAGATTATGGATTTCCCTATGTTCTTTTTCGGTTTTGTAATCTCCTCTGATACTGTTGTAACTACACCGGAACCTGTGAAATCCAGTATGGAGAATACTGAGGCAAACATGATAGATGAAAATCCGATGCTGTATGGACCGGATATTTCAAATGGAATGACTGAATTGTGCCCGCCCACTTTTATAATTATAATTATTGAACCTATCAACAGGAACATCACTTCAAGCAATCCCGTGATTGCTGTATAGTTTAAGGAGGGTCTAATTCCAAGATATGTAACAATAATGATAAAAGCAGTAAATATACCTGCAAAGAGTATCCAGAGATATGGAATCGACGTTACCTCAGGGGCCATCAGGAATATAAAACTTGAAAGACCCAGTATTCCAAATGCAGCACCGGTAATATCATAGTACATGAAACTCAATGCAGTAATAGGTCCAAAATGCCCCTTATCAGTAGCACCGGCTGCATAGGCATAATAACTCCCTGAGTTTGATTTCAATTTTGAAAATTCATACGGCGTTATCATCCATAATGCGTATATTATCCAACCAATTATTACTGAAAGCACTGTCTGAGCGCCAGAGATGGAAAATGACGCTACAAGAAGTATAGCTATATCGGCTGCAGGCGCCACCTGCCCCAGAGATTGAAAAGTACCCTGGAGAAGCCCGACAGAGTTTCTTTTTAATTTGGTGTGCGTTATAACCATAAATACACCTATATGTATTATATTTAAATAGTATAAAGGTTTTTCGTTTTCTAAACAAAGATTTTATATAATTATAATAGTAATATAATTTAAAATTACGACCTATATTAAGTGCGTGTATAAGGCATTTAGATAATTTAAAGATTAAATGCTGTGATCATAGAATTATAATAAAAAATTAGAACTGTGGATAATACCGGATTATTTTAGCTTACTAATGTTTTATAAGTTTCCAGTCGCTTTTTGCTGCAACCTTACCCTTGAGATTCTGAACATAATTATATGCAGATAATGCCGCAGTTGCTCCCTGACCGGCAGAAATTACTGCCTGTTTATAGGGTGTATCGGTGACATCACCACAGGCAAATATACCCATATGTGAAGTCCTGCCAAATTTATCCACGACTATTTCATTGCCTTTATTCAGTTCAACAAGGTTCTTAACGAAACCTGTTTTTGCTATATATCCCATTTCGGCAAATACAGCGTCGGTTTTCAGTTCATCTGTTTTTCCTGAAGATTTATTCTTAAATGTCACTGATTCAACTGATTTTTCGCCGTTAACTGATACAAGGGTGCTGTCAAAATAAATTTCCTTATTTTTAATTCCGTTGACAGTATCCAGCAATGATTCATCACCGGCAAGTTTCTTAGCGTTTGTGATATAAAGAACTTTTCTTGCAACGGAAGATAGATACACAAGAGCCTCCAGGGCATGGCTTCCATTACCGGCCACGGCCACTTCCCTTCCCCTGAACAGTGGACCGTCGCATATTGCGCAATAAGAAATTCCATGTCCTTTTAACCTGGATTCTCCGGGAACATTAAGATCTCTTGGAGTTTTACCGAAAGCAAGTATAAGAGACAGGGCAGAAAATTCTGAATTACCTGTTTTCACTGTGAACCTATCATCTTCCATATCCACGGAAACGACCTCATCGTATACAAATTCTGTGCCATAGTATGCTGCCTGTTCCTTGAATTTATTGGTAAGCTCGAATCCGCCGATCATATCAAATCCCGGATAGTTCTGGATATCGGTGGTCAGCAGCGCCTGTCCACCTATGTCCTTAGTGATTACCAGTGTCTTCATTCCCTGCCTGGCTGAATATATTGCAGAAGTGAGACCGGCAGAGGCCCCGCCGATAATTAAAATATCATAAGTTTCCATGTTGACTCTTTCATGCCAGATTTTTGATTTTCTGAACAAGGACTTCCTTTGGAACAACACCTATGGACACATCAACAGGTTTTCCATTTTTGAAGAACATAATTGTAGGAATGCTCTCTATTCTCAGGGCCCTCGATGTAACTGGGTTCTCATCAACATTAACTTTACCGAAATTTGCAACCTCAGCGTATTCTTTTGAGAGTTCATCAACAACAGGTGAAATATACCTGCATGGAGCGCACCATGCTGCCCAGAGATCTATTACTGATAGCTTTGGAGAGCTTACAAAAGATTTAAAATTCCCATCACTTAACTCAACCGGCCCTTCTTTTCCTGGATTTTTTCCGAATACATTTTTGTTTTCCATTTTATACACCTCTGAGAACACACACTGTTAATGTGCCTCCGATTAATGCTATATTAATAAAGGATATATAACTGTATTGTATGATATTGTATTAACTGTGCAATATTGTTATATAGAACTTAGTAATATACAGGTATGGGATCGTTTAACCAGATTCTGGATGAAAGCGCTACTTGCCGTGACATATTTGAATATTTTTTTGACCTGTCACCCAGCGATATCAACGTACTTTATCTACTGGAAACTGGAAAACCGGAAACTGTTGATGATATTGCATTGCGGTTAAAGAGAGACCGGACCACCGTTTTCAGATCTCTACAGCGGCTTGTAAGATCTGAGCTGGTTTCAAAGAGAAAACAGTGCATGGAGAAGGGTGGGTATTATTATTCTTATCTCAGGATCAATCCAGAAAAAATTATTGATCTTGTAAATAAAAAGGAGAAAGAATTTCATCGGGTCCTCCAGTGCCTGTTAAAGGATATCAACAGCGATTTCGATAAATAGAATTATAACAATGATTAGCCATGGATGTTTTATACGATTCATTTCTTATTCAAGAGAAAATCTTATTTATATGGAAACTATTTACTTATATGAGATTTGATGTGCAGACAGAGGATTTTCCTGAGACTTTTTATGCTTTTATAGAAATACCCCAGGGTGCAAACACGAAGCTTGAATATAAACCGGAAGTTGATAATATAGTACTGGACAGAATACTGTTTACATCCATGGTTTATCCAACAAACTATGGTTTTATACTAAACACGAAGGGTAAGGATGGAGATCCGCTGGATGTTCTTGTATTAGCATCAGTGCCCATACCATCCGGTACCATAGTAAAGTGCAGGGCTGTTGGCATTGCCCAGATGAGTGATGAGGAAGGGTCTGATAATAAGATTATTGCAGTTCCAGTTGACAAGGTCGATCCTAACTCAGTTACAATTAAGGATATAGATAGTTTCGGCGATGCCTTAAAAAATAAAATAAAGCATTTCTTCCAGCATTACAAAGAACTTGAGAAGGGAAAATTCATGACTTTTCATGGCTATGCCGGTAGGGAAGAGGCATTAAAGGAAATAAAGGAGTCATTTTTATAAATTATAACTTTTGTTCAAATAAAAAGATTTTTTAGCATTATATATTAAGCATTCTATGTGCAATAAAAAGTTCCTGATTGGTTTTATTGGACCGCTTATTACGATTTTACTTATATTTCTTGATGTCAGTATTTCTCCTTATTTTTCATGGTATAAGAATTCTTTGAGCAGCCTTGGTGTACATAGATATTTTTTTATTTTTGATTCAGCGGTGATCATCGGTGGCATATCTATTTTCATATTTGCCTTATTTCTTTATAAATATCTTGCCGTGAAAATGCTTTCCATTGCATTCATAATGACCGGGGCAGTATCCCTGTTCTTAATAGGAATTTTTGATGAGAATTTTGGGAATATACATCTTGCAATAGCAGTGATATACTTCATATTCACGCCTATAGGAATAATATTATTCAGCCTTTACAGAATTAAACCATTCCTCAGTTATTACGGCTATATTTCAGGAATTCTGTCACTGACAATAATCATTTTCGGCATATTTGCACTATTCGGATACATTAATGTCAGAATAGGACTTTCGGTTACAGAGATGCTCGAGGCAATATTGCTTTCCTCCTGGTCTTCACTGGTAGGAATTTACCTTTGCAGGCATCCTTCAAAATTAATGAAAAATTAGATTTCACTATCAATAAAATTTTCTATTAACCTGGTTCCCTTTCCGTCGAACTTCAAACGTATAACAAATTCAGAAAGCTCTCTCATTTTATTCTGTAATCTGTTTATATTTTCTGGTTCTGTTAAAATCAAAATAAAACCTTCAGACCCTCCACCGAGAAGTTTTGCTGATCTCGCTCCATTTTTAAATGCAAAATCTATCATCCTTTCTATTCTCTCATTGGATACACTACTACCAAGAGTTTTTTTAATTTTCCAGCCCTCATTAACAATAGAACAAAACGCATCACGATTTTCTGACATCACAGCCTGGCTCATGCGGAATGCCATATCCCTTATGGATTTTAATTTAGATGTAGTTTCCTCATCTCCACTTGCTGATTTGCTTGCCTGTTCCTGCAATGATTTGGAACTCTCCCTGGTATGCCCGGTGTATACCAGAATCATTGATTTTTCAAGTTGACGGACAAATGGTGTTTTTATATCAAACTTTTGAGTGGTTTCTCCCACACTGGTGAATTCCATATACTTTAATCCACCCACAGCTATTGCAAATGGATCCTGTTTGCCCAGTATTATATTGAACTTTTCCTTTTCTGTAATGTATGATTTCCTTGCAAGTTCAAGGCAATCTATATTTTTACCCTTGATGGTGTATATTGTTTTTATTATTCCATTAAGCAATGCAGAGCTGGAACCCAGTCCTGAACCAGGTGGCACATCACTGTTCATGATTAATCTCCCTGTTGTAATTCCCTCATCCATGAACATTCTGATTATCCTGTTTTCCATGGATGTATTATTTGATGATATAAGTGAAGTCTTTAGGAAATCCCTGGATGATATTTCCAGCGAGTTACCGTCATCAATATAACGAATCATTATTCCACGATCAATTGTTGTATTTAAAACGGCACCACCGTATGTATCGAAAAAAGGTGTTATATCCGATCCACCACCGGCAAAGCTGATTCTTACAGGGCTGTAAACTGTAATCATAAAAATATATGGAAACTTCCTATTAAAAGGTTAAGTTTCAGATTTTTGGTTCCTTCTAATGCTTGACCGAGAATTCAATAAGTATTTATGTCTTTGTTTAATAGGGTATGCAAATTAAAATAATAGACGGTCTTAATAATGATAGTATTCAATGTGAATTCGGGCATAGTTGAAATTAAGGATTCCCTGGGTCAATTATTGGTTAATAAAACCCTGGTAATGAGATCATACAACGAAACAGTTTCATGCGATTCCGGCATGTGCGAGGTGGTTCATGGAATCTCCCTGAAAATAAAAAGGCATTGCGACGATCCGGAAATGCTATATTTTATGAATGGAAATGTAGAGATTGCAATGGATCAAAGTATATATGACCTCCTTGAAACGGAAAACCTTTCGGTGGATAAGGAAAGAAGCCTTACTATTGAAAGAAAACACCACAGATAAACTGAAAATCAATTTATAGCCTTTTAAGATACATAATGATGCATAAATACGGAATCCTGGCGGTCACAACTCTCAGCACGCTCATGGCCGCAATTGATTCCACTATTGTGTATCTCGCGTTGCCTGCCATGGGTGAAACATTTCATTCAGGTATTTCATATCTAACAATAGTTGTAAGTGCATATCTTATCTCCACAACCGTAATGCTTGTTCCTGCCATTGAAATTACCAAAAGAATAGGAAATAGAAATTTTTATATTATAGGGTTTTCGGTATTTACAATTTCATCCCTAATTATAGCAGTTTCTTTAAATATATTTTCTGTTATAGTTTTCAGATTTACTGAGGGAATAGGTGCGGGAATAATGACATCATCGGATATACCTATTATTCTCGGTGCATTCAAAAGGGGTGAGCGAGGAAAGGCAATAGGGTTGAATTCCATAGCATGGTCCATTGGAACTGTGACCGGCCCAGTACTTGGTGGTTTTCTAGTTGCAATTAACTGGCGTTATATCTTTCTGATCAACGTTCCCATAGGAATAGCGGCAATATACACCGGTTTTAGGGTTATAAGAAATGAAAAGCCGGTAAAACTGCCTTTGAAATATAAATCTGCTATTTCTATGGCAGTATTCATTATTCCCCTTGTGCTGGGTATTGCATTAATAAATGCATATTACCTGATCATTGCCGTGGCTATATTCCCATTTTTCATCTATATCCAGATTAAAAATCCTGTGATTGAAAAAAAGTTATTGAACAATATAAGATTCTCATTGATTACGGTTGCTTCATTTCTTGAGTCATTTGTGTTTTTTTCCGTGTTATTTGCACTGAGCCTTTACTTTGAAAGTGATCTGGGAATAGGCAGTATTAAGACAGGATTGCTTATAATGACATATCCGCTTGCATCCATAATATCCAGTCCCATCGGTGGTATGCTTTATGACAGGTATCCTAACAGTGAGGTGATAGTGGCAGCAGGTACCATAATAGAATGTGTGCCTGTAATATTTATTGCCCTTTACCTGAGATTTATCCCGGAGCTGCTGCTCATAGCGGGATTCGGAGGGTCACTATTCTGGTCCCCATCAACAACAATGATTACTGATACTCTTGGAGAGCATTACCGTGTCCAGGCAAATAATTCTATGTTTATTATGCGGGATGTGGGCATAATTACCTCTATTTCTATACTTCCCATTTTTATATTATACTTCTCAAAAATTAATGTGACCCTCGGCGATATTTTCATTTCGAGAATACGGCTGAATATTTCAGCAGGAATAAGCGCTTATCTTATGTTTACATCCATCATTTCACTATCATCACTTATCTTCATATATGCATATCACCGGAAAACTGTGAATATGATGGAAAATGAAAGCCTGTAGGGCCTTGCAGCATTATCAAATACTTAAATAACGAATTATGCATATACTTTTGGATCCGTGGGGTAGTTAGGATATCCTGCTGGCCTTCGAAGCCGATGACCCGGGTTCAAATCCCGGCGGGTCCGTACTATATACGGTTTACTTTTTTGAGAAAAACCGTATACCACTATTTCTACAAACAATTGATCCGTATATGTATCTTAAGAATTTTCGGCTTTCATTTATATAGTGCACGATCGCTGACGACACCGGAAGAGGCAAAGGAACTCCTCATTCCCGTATTGAGGGGATGTGGAAACTACTTTGCCCACAGCCTTGCATCCAAATCGTTCGCAGGCATATGGAATTATGCACAATGCAGGTTGATGTATATGTACTGCCATCAGCACAACATACCACGTAAATGGAAAAACAGGAACATTCCGAAATACAATCTTTCCATCATGAATACCAAACCATCTACATTTCTGGGCAACGCCAGAACTCTATTCTATCGAATATTTTAATTTCAGCATTATCAATTTTATATAAACAGTATCTCTTAGCTGATATTCCATAAAACATAACGTTGTCTAACGGTATATGATTATCATTCTCTTCAACCTTGAACATTTTAATATCTACTGAATAAGGATTAAGTGAACTGAAGAAATCCCGAATCTCTTTGACCTTATCCGGTAATACAAAAATACTATCTGTATCAATATAGGCTATGTAACCGTCTTTTATGGCTATAGCTTCAGTCATACAAATAAAAAAATACAGTTGAATGGTTCAGAAAAAACACGATGCTTTGGGATTTTGGCATTGCTACTTACAAGAAACCGCTAAAAATTAAATGTGCCTTTTCATTCTATTTGTAGTTTTATTCCTTTTTACCTAAAAAGCTGGTTTTGTAGCTCACTAGGACAATCATCAATCCTATCGCTATAAGGATGCTGCCCAGAATCAGCCCACTGATACCGATATGATATGCACTGACTGTTTCCCTGCGAAGGGTAGTGCCCATGGAAGCTAGTCCATTAGGAAAAGCACTCACTGTGGTAGCGTACATTTCATATTCAACAAATCCAATTACCAAGCTGATAAAACCAATTATTGAAAGGACAAATCCGAAAATTTTAAGAGCCTTTATCATTGTTTGCCGAATTACTAATTCTATTTTAAGTTTTGTTCTATGCCAATCATAAACCGCTGTTTCATCCTTTGTTACAATTCGAGAAATACTCTGACATCAACTCTCTGCTGTACGGACTATCAGGAATGTGATCCTCAAGGATCATCTTCGTCCCCTTATCGACAAGAGAGATGATTCTCTTCCTTGTCATGCCCTCCTTTTTGAACGGCATTCTATACCTTGAGAATACCTCGCTCATGTCTTCTTTTCCGAAGACTGCATCCAGATATCTCTGATCATTCTGGCCTTCTTTATTAGGGGATCAGGCCCTGAATGCGAGGCCCAGAAATACCAGTGCTTCCAGAACTCTTTTGCCTCTTCCACTGTACTGCAGTTCCACAGGTTCCTGAGATTCTCTTTTATGGAGTATGCACGTGCAGTTTTGAGATCAGAATTCTTCAGTTCATTGAATATCTTCCCGTATTTCTTGGGAAGATTCTCTCCGGAATAAAGCCAGAGATATTTCGTTCCCGTGAGGATATCGTTTCCATTCTTTCTCAACCTTCTGTTCTCATGCTTCCTGACATTGTCAGGAGTCCGGTTCATGTGCCTGCTTATATGGAATTTATCAAAGACGATCTTTGAATCTGCATCCTTCACATACTTCCTCGTTGATGATATGTACGGCTGCCACATATCCATGCTGACAGCCCGTATCTTCATTCTCTTCTCTTTATCCAGCGTTTTGTAATACCTATTAAGTGGGGATTTCTTCCTGCCAGAGGATACGTGTTCCACTCCAGATTCTATGAAATTGTGGACGATTGTGACATAATCATGGTGTTTCCCGTATGATTTCTCATCTACACCCATCTCCGGACTGAAAATCCTCCCTGCAGGTCCCCTCTTAACAGCCTTATCCATTATGTGCCATGCCTGATGTCTTCTTTACATCCGTTGACTGGAAAACCTCTATTGCATGGGCTTCAAATCTGAGTGTGAATCTGGAACTCCTTTCAGACCATGGAAGGAGCACCTGGATTATGCCATGCTCCCTGCATGATACCCCTGGAGGCCCTGAATGCACATATGTCGTGAAGTCAATGCTGTCCCTGTCTCTCCATGTTCTTTCTCGCAGGTGATCTATGTACACATCAACCCTTTTCGCTGTCCGCCCGATGATCACCTTCTCCACGGTGGTTTGAGGTCAGGGAGTTCTTCATAGTCCTTTCCATCGTATTCCATAGAATATTATCTAAATATGGATATTAAATCTATCCACAGAATAGTAGGAAGAATCTTAATGTTAAAGAGATCCTTATTATTTAAACGCCGACAATATAAGTCCTGAAAGAAATCAAACGCGATATAAAAGGCGAACTTTGCCCCCGAACAAACCAAATGGGAATCTAGACTCGTGTCCAATGAAAATTTACAATATTATAGGGGACCTAACCAACCCGGTGTTGTGTAATCCAGGGCAATCGCATTGTCGATCGTAACAGTGTCAGATGTAGATGAATTTCCGTTGTAAATTACTAAATAGTACGGTGTACCAGAGGAAAAGAGAACTAAACTGATTGTGCTCCCTACATTGTTACCCGAGTACCAACGTGCGTCTGCAATAGTTGACTCGTTTTGGGTAAATGCCCCCAACTGGCGTGCCGTCAAGACACCGACTTCGATATTATTGTTAGAAGTATACGATCCGCTTATGGAGATAGAATAGGCTCCAGTTGGAGCCGTAAAGTTGACACAATAATATTTATCAGGGCCAACAGATTTGATGGTTCCAGAGGATAGCAGGGTTGAAGAATGTGAAGTGGGAAGTGGTGGAAACACAACGGTTATGAGTATAACCACCACAATCGCAGTTACAGTGATTCCTATCAACTTTTTTGTGTGCCATGAAAGCATGATACCCCAATGCGAACTCTTATATATTATTTTCCATAGTGTCTATGCCAATCATAAACCGCTGTTTCATCCTTTGTTACAATTCGAGAAATACTCTGACATCAACTCTCTGCTGTACGGATTATCAGGAGTGATTCTCCGCTTTGTGCGATGACATTACCCGTGGCGATGTTGCCGCACCTCTTCCTGACGTTCCTTCTCACCTTGCGGAATAATGTCTCCATTCTGGTTATGGATAGTTTAAACTTATACAAAGCTAAAGAGATATATATAACGAATAATTTATATAAATATATAAGGGAGGTAATGTAAATGCCGGGACGATTATATACAGCTGAGGAGAAGTATAATATTATAATGGAATCATTCCAGAACCCTAACATTACAATAGCAGAGATATGCCGGGAGCATGGAATAGCAGTATCAATGTTCTATAAATGGAAGGAGCAGTTCTTAGAAGGTGGAAGAAAGGGTCTGGAAGGGAAGGATCCTGATAAGGCTTTAGTTAAAGAAGTTGAAAATCTTAAATCAATAATAGGTGAAATGACCATAGCAAATGAAATTTTAAAAAAAAATTATATGAGGAGGAAAAGATGAGTTCAGTGGATGAGATGTATAACAATGGAATGAAAATAAGCAATGCATGCTATTATTCCGGAATCAACAGAATAACATACTATTACAGGAAGAAGCATGAAAACATTGAGGATAATAGACATGCAGCAAGGATTGATAATAGTACCATTAATAAAATAATAGAGCTATGCAAAGAAAGAATAACCTATGGCTATAACAGGATCTGGGCATTATTGAGGAATTCAGGCATAAGAATAGCAAGGAAAACAGTATACAAGATAATGAAGGACAATAATCTGACACTGCCAATGCATAGCCATAGGAACAGAAATGAATTAAAATTATTAAGAGCTGATAAACCTGAAATGCTCATAGAAACATATATTACTTATATTCCTACAAACAATGGAATGACCTATTTAATGTGCATAAAGGAATCATGAAAAACCTTATTTAGCCTCAGCTATATGACGATATAGCTGTGAGAATCGGAGGCGGTTTTCGAATACATTGGCCTTCGAGGCCGTCATAAAGGATAACCGCCCTTCGACTCGATTTCTTACCTTATTAATATTTAATAAGGTGAATAGGAGTTTGTCGAGTCTTCGATTCTGAATCTCACAGAACCACTAAGAGGTGATCGATATAGTAATAGGCTTGGATGTACATAAACGTTCCGTATATGCTACGGTAATGAATGATAATGGTAATATTATTATCCAGAGAAATATGGAAAATAATATAGAGACAGTCAATGGGTTTTTATCAGTTTATAAGGATCATGATATAGTAATAGAATCCTCAACATCCGGTAAGTATCTTTCCAGGGAATTATTAAAATTAAACTATAAGATACATTTAATAAATCCTTCTAAAGTTCCTGAAATATCAAATAATTACAAGAAGACAGATAAGGAGGATTCCTTAAAACTTGCAGAATTATTTCGATTGAATGCATTGTCTGAGGTATACATTCCATCAGAGGAAACAGAGAATATAAGGTCTTTAGTTAGATACAGGCATTCACTTGGAGAGGAAATAACACTTAAGAAGAATAAAATACATGCATTGTTAACATCATACGGAATAATAATAAAAGCTACAGACCCATTTGGAAAAAAAGGATTAAAAGAAATAGAGAGTAATTACAGCAATCTTAATTATTCTGATAGAATAGTTTTAACATCATTATTAAATGATATATCATTCATAAAATCAAGGGAAAAGGAAATAGAATTAGAATTATCAAGGATAGCTGTAAACAATAATAATATAAAATTATTGATGACAATTCCAGGAATCAACTATTACTCTGCATGTGGAATATACTCTGAAATAGGGGATATCTCAAGATTTAAGAACAGGGAGAAGTTTGCATCATATACCGGTTTAATACCTAAAGAGCATTCATCAGGTGAGAGAGTAGTAAAAGGACATATAACAAAGCATGGTCCATCAATATTGAGGTTCTTCCTAACAGAAATATCGCATATTGTAATAAAATTTACAAAGAAGTTCAAATCCAAGTATCTCAGCATTGTAAGAAGATTGGGAAAGAAGAGGTCAATAATAGCAATAGCAAGGATATTAGCAGAAACAATATTTACCATGCTTAAAAATAATACAGGTTACATTGACTATGAGAGAAATAAAACAGATCTAAAAAATATTGATTATTCTTATTATGATAAATTGGAAAGCCTTGCAATAAGGAAAAGAATGGCTATGGAATATACATCATTAAAAGGCAATAACAATACAGCAGGCGATTCAGCAAATTTAA